>JAAZLF010000017.1 GCA_012799425.1 Actinomycetales bacterium
GGTCCCGGAGGCCGGGGCCCCATGGCACGATGCGGTGCGCGCCGGCATCGCCCGGGAGGCGATGGACGTCGTCGCCACCACCCCCGTCATGGCCGCGACCGCCGGCGGCCACGCCGCGCTGCTGGGCGCCGCCGCGCGCGCTCTGGACGACCTGTATGCCCCCGTCGCCACGCTCCCGTGACCGACGGGCGCCGGCGCTGCCGGCCTCTCCCTCGCCCGACCCGCCGAAAGGACTCCCCATGCATCCTCTGGTCGCCTCTCTCGAGGGTTCCCTGATCGTCTCCTGCCAGGCCTACCCGGGCGAATCGATGCGCGATCCGCGCACCATGGCGCAGGTCGCCGCCGCAGTCCAGGAGGGCGGAGCCTCGGCCGTGCGCTCCCAGGGGCTCGAGGACATCCGCCAGGTGAAGGCCGCGATCGATGTGCCCGTCATCGGCATCTGGAAGGACGGCGAGGAGGGCGTGTTCATCACCCCCACCCTCGACCACTGCCTCGCGGTGATCGATGCGGGAGCCGATGTCCTCGCCCTGGACGGCACCACGCGCGAGCGTCCCGACGGGCGCACCTTCGCCCAGACGGTCGCCGCGGTGCGCGAGAGCTTCGCCGGCCCGCTGATGGCGGACTGCGACAGCCTCGAGTCGGCCCTGATCGCTGCTGATCTCGGGGTCGAGATCATCGGCACCACGCTCGCGGGCTACACCGGGTCGCGCCCCAGGACCACCGGCCCGGACCTGGAGCTGCTGGCACAGCTCGTGGACCGCCTGCCCGAGACCTCCGTGCTGGTGGCCGAGGGTCGGGTGCACACCCCGCAGCAGGCTGCCGATGCCCGTGCCACCGGCGCCTTCGCCGTCGTCGTGGGCACCGCGATCACGCACCCCACCAGCATCACCCGCTGGTTCTGCACCGCCGTCGAGGATGCCGCGGGCACCGAGCTGGGCTGAGGGCGCGAGCAGGTGTTCGCGCCGGGCGTCGGCCCGTGCTCGGTGACCATCGCCGCGGCCGCGACGTGCTCCTCCTCGCCGATGGCCTCAGCGGGCTCCGGGCCTGCCCGGGTGCGGATCGTCGATCGTGAACCGCGGGGAGGTGAAGGTCTCCCAGTGGTCCGGGTCCTCCGGATCGCCGAGGGGCTTCAGCACCGTCATCTCGAGGACGTACTCCCCGTTCGTGACGGTCTTGGTCTTCTGGTTCTTCAGCGCATAGCTGCCGTCCCAGCCGTAGACCGCAGGGGCTGAGGAACGGCCCAGGTGGTCCGCGGAGTCGATCAGGCCGACGGAGGGGTTGACCAGTCTGGCCCTGCCGCTCCCGTTGATCGAGTACGCCCGGATCTCGAGGCGGTCCACCGGGTAGCCGAAGTAGTACGCGAGGTAGGGGATGTCCCCGTCCTGCATCGTGTACGTGCGGCCGCCCTCGGGGGCGAGCAGCACGCCGCCGTCCCCGTCGGAGACGCCCAGGGCGGGCAGGCCCATCCCCTGATCGTCGAGGATCGGGAGCGCCTGGTAGTCACCGGAGAGCCCGGCGAAGGGGACCACGACGTCATCCTCCGCACCGGTCAGGGTGATCCAGCCGCCGTAGATGATGCCGTCCGCGCCGAAGTCCTCACCGAGGGTCACGTCGAGCTCGGTGCTGCCGCCGGCGGGCACGGTCACGGTGTCCCCGGCGAGCTCGGCGATGCCCTCCGCGTCGTAGAAGGCCGGATTGTGACCGGGGTGCCCGGTGGCGATGCCGTGGCGGACACCGATCTGGTAGGTCTGCTCGGTCTCGGCGTCGTTGCTGACGGTGAGGCTGACGGTCTGCGGCCCCTTCTCACCCTCCCCGAGGGAGACGGAGCGCTCCTCGACGCGGGTGGTGCCGTGCACTGCGCCGACCATGTCGAGCAGGCCCGCGCCCTGGCGGTGGACCGGCTCGAGATAACCGGCATCCGGCGACAGCGACCAGCTCAGCGGGTCCGCGCTGTTCATCATCGCGCTCTTGACCTCGGCGGGTGCGAGCTCGGGCGAGGCCTCCAGCATCAGCGCCGCGGCGCCTGCGACGTGCGGCGCCGCCATGGAGGTCCCGGACATCGAGCCCGCGCCGCCCTGCTCGAGCGGCAGGGTGGACCAGATCGAGCCGCCCGGAGCGGCGATGTCAGGCTTGAGCTGCAGCTCGGCGGTCAGGCCGTAGGAGGAGAACTCCGAGACGAGGCCGGCGGTGGGGCTGGCGAGGGTCACGGTGCCCTCCTGCCAGGCCCAGCTCACCTCGTCGGCACCGAGCGCCTCCTGGAGGGCGAGGCCGTCCTCCTGGGAGAGCATGACCACCGGGATGGTGATCGCCGGCTCTCCCTCCACGCTCGGGTTCACCGCGCCGGGGGCGTTGTTGTAGACGATCACCGCGTCGTAGCCCGCGGCCTGGCCGGCGGCGGCCTTCTCGTGGAAGGAGCAGACGCCGCGCTCGACCAGCAGCGCCTCCCCCGGCCCGGAGGTCTGGGGGACGCTCGCCGGATCGCAGGCCTGAGCGCCCGCGGTGCCCGGAGCCCCGGCGGAGCGCAGAGCCAGCTCGCCCGAGGTCGGGGCGTCCGCACCGTCACCGGCCACGCTGTAGGCGACCTCCCTGCCCGCCGCCTCCGCGTAGGGCGAGCGGAGATGGGTGTTGTCGACCGAGGCGACGGTGATCGCCTCGGCCGCGACGCCGGGGGCACCGCTGGAGAAGGTGCCCGCGACGCCCTCGTTGCCGGCGGAGATCACCAGGGTCACACCGTGAGCGGTGAGCACATCGGCGAGCTGCGCGGTCGGGTAGTCCTGCCAGGTCGCGAAGGCGGCGCCGAGCGACATGTTCACCACGTCGGCGCCGTCCTCGAGCGCCCGCTCCATCGCCTCGAGGATCACGTCGGTGCTGCTGCTGCCGTCGCATCCGAAGACGCGGTAGGACAGCAGGTCGACCTGGGGTGCGGCACCGAGGACCTCGCCATCGGCCCCGATGATGCCGGCGACGTGCGTGCCATGGCCCCCGCAGTCGTCGGGGAACTCGTCCGGTGCGACCGGGATGCCCGCATCGGAGTCGTAGTCATCGCCCACGAGGTCGTAGCCTCCGACCACGCGGTCGTTCGGGAAGTCCGCGAACTCGTCATCGGCACCGGAGCCGCCGAGGTCGGGGTTGTTGTAGTCGACGCCGGAGTCGATCACGGCGACGGTGACGCCCTCACCGGTCAGGCCGTCGACCTGCTGCAGCTGATCGACCCCGGTCATGGCGTTGCCGTGGACGTCGTTCGGGGAGACCGCGCCCGGATCGGGCTGCTGGACGGTGAGCACGGGGTAGACGGCGCGCACACCGGGCACGTCGCGGAGCGTGCTGACGTCGGCGTCGTCTATCGACACGGACATGCCGTTCCAGCCGGCCACGAAGGTCTCCTGGATCTCCATCGGGATCTGCGCGGACTCCGCACGCTGATGGACCCGCTCCTGCGCCCGGGAGTTCGCGGAGGCGCTGCCGCCGCGGCGCACGGGATCGCCCTCGACCTCGACGAGCCAGCGGCCCGGGATCGCGGTCTCTGCCGCATCCAGGACATCTTCCGGGGTGGGCACCTCGACGCCGAGCTCAGCGGCGGTTCCCAGCAGTTCGGGCACGTCGCCGTCGGCGAGCGCGGGCGGGGCCGCCAGCAGGCCGGCCACGAGAGCGGCACCGGCGCCGGCCGCGAGCGCGCCGCGCGGTCTGGGCAGTTCTGGACGGGTGAAGTGCATCGTCGCATTCCTCCGGGAGGGGTGGGAGAGGCGTGCCGCGCGTCATCGCGCCCGGGCGAGCCCGGCGCACACCGGCGTCCAGCATTCCATCATGAACTGCCCAGCCGGGGAGGAGGAATCACCGAAGCGGAGGCGATGCGCCCCGGCCCGCGCTCAGGGAGCGGCCGTCTCGCGGAGCATCTCGACCTCGCTCGGAGCGGGCAGGGCGAAGCCCGGGCTCGTGAGGTGCTCGAGCGCCGCGTCCTCCCCCTCCCCGGCGTCCTTCCCCTCCCCGGCGGCCGGGAGGACGGTGAGCATGCTCAGCAGGCCGTCATCGATCTGCAGCTCGGCCTCGAAGCGATGGCCCTGCTGGGTGAAGCTCCCACGCACAGGCCAGGTCTGGTACCGGGGCACGGCGCGCTCGGCGGTCTCGGGCACGTCCAGCCACACCTCGCCGGTCTCCTCGGAGGGCCCGTGCGCGCGCGCCTGCGCCAGCTGGGCACGCAGCGCTGCCGCACCGGGCAGGTCCGCGCCCTCGCCCGCTGCTCCCAGCAGCACGGCCACGAGGTCCCGCGCCGGGACGGGAAGCTCGCGCTCTTCGACGTCGTCCTCGTGCTCGGCACCGCTCTCCGCCGCGTCCCGGCGCGCCCCGAGGGCGTACATCGCGACGGTGCCGGCCGCTCCGAGAGCGGCGAGCGCCAGTCGGGGACGGGAGATGCCGCGGCGGCTCATCGCGTCGACGATCCGGGCATCGAGGTGCTCGGCCAGGTCCATCAGCCCGAGCGTCGCGGCGCCGACGAGCACGCCGTCCAGGCCGCGCGAGAGGAGCACGTCCTCCTCGCTCGCGGTGTCGGCGGCGAGCAGTCCGCTCGCCCCCGCCAC
>JAAZLF010000176.1 GCA_012799425.1 Actinomycetales bacterium
CGATCACGCGTATCGGCGGGCCCGATCACGCGGGTCTCCGAGGAGGCTCAGTCCTCGGAGGTCGCGGTCTCCGCGCTGCGATCGGGGGCCTCGCCGGTGGCGAGGGAGTCGAGCACGTCGTCGAACTCCTCCATGGCCTCCGGCTCCGGCTGCGGCGTGACCAGGCTGATCAGCACGGCGAGCACCAGGCAGACGAGGAACCCGGGGATGATCTCGTACAGGTGCTCTTCGCCGAACAGTCCCAGGATGACGTCGAGCGGCTGGTCCTCCGCGCCCCAGGACTGTCCCCACACGAAGGAGACCACGGCACCGGCGACCATGCCCACCGCGGCGCCGGCCATGGTCAGGCGGCGCCAGAACAGCGACAGCAGCACGATCGGACCGAAAGCGGCACCGAACCCGGCCCAGGCGAAGCCGACCAGGGCGAGCACCGAGCTGTTCGGGTCCAGCGCCAGCAGCAGCGAGATCACCGAGACCACGAGCACGCCGATGCGCCCGCCCCAGAGCTTCGCACCGTCGGAGAGCCTGGCACCGAAGCCGCCGATCAGGTCCTCGACCAGCGCAGAGCTGGTGACGATCAGCTGCGAGGAGATGGTGGACATGATCGCGGCGAGCACTGCGGCCAGCAGCACACCGGCGATCAGCGGGTGGAACAGCAGCTGGGAGAGGTCCAGGAAGACCGACTCGCCGTTCGTGGAATCTGTGAGCACCGCATCCTGGTTCTGCTGGAAGAACGCCAAGCCCGCGAGGGCGGTGAAGACTGCCCCGGCCACGCACAGGATCATCCAGGTCATGCCCACGACCGTGCCGTACTTGGCATCGCGCGAGGAGCGCAGCGCCATGAAACGCACGATGATGTGGGGCTGGCCGAAGTAGCCCAGACCCCAGGCCGCCGCCGAGACGATGCCGATGAACGTGCCGCCGGAGGTGAGCGAGCCGAAGTCGGCGTTGACCTCGCGCACGGACTCGAACATCGCGCCGGGTCCTCCCACCACGAACATCGCGGTGATGGGCACCAGGAGCAGCGACAGCAGCATGATCAGGCCCTGGACGACGTCCGTGTAGCTCGCGCCGAGGAACCCGCCGAAGAGGGTGTACAGGATGGTCACGCCGCCCACCAGCAGCATGCCGGTGACGTAGGGGCCGCCGAACATCGACTGGAAGAAGACACCGCCGGCGACCATCCCGGAGGAGACGTAGAACGTGAAGAACACCAGGATGATCAGGCCCGCGGCGATCCGCAGGATGTTCGTGCGGTCATGCAGGCGGTTGCCGAAGTAGCTCGGGACGGTGATCGCATTGCCGGCGATCTGCGTGTACTGGCGCAGCCTGGGGGCGACGAAGATCCAGTTCAGTCCCGCGCCGACGATGAGGCCGATGGCCATCCATGCCTCGACCAGCCCGCCCATGTAGAGCGCGCCGGGAAGGCCCATCAGCAGCCAGCCGGACATGTCGGAGGCACCGGCGGAGAGCGCCGCCACGAAGGGGTGCAGCTGGCGCCCGCCGAGCATGTAGTCCTCACCCCCAGTGGTCTTCTTGAAGGCGTACAGACCGATGCCGATCATCGCGCCGAAGTACAGGACCAGGGCGACGATGTAGAAGGCGAGATCCATGGGGGACTCCGATCTCAGGTGGGGAAGGGGGACGGGATCGAGCGACGGCTCGGCGCGCCCGCCCTGCACCTCATGGCGCGGCGACGGGACGCCGCGCGGCGTCTGGGTCGGATGAGAATCCTCCGACCGTACTCGCAGCGAACTGCCGAGGTGGGACGCTCAGGGCCGTCTCGCCACCTGAGCCTCGACAACAGCCCTGGTCACTGCCCTGTGAACCGAATCCTGTCAACAGCTGCCCAAAACGTGAGCCACCTCACCGCACAGACTCTCATGCCGGACGCACGCTACCGAAGAGTCACCCGGACGTACCGGACACACGCAGCAGCCCTGCGCACGCGGCACCCTCCGGGGCAACCACGCGCGCAGGGCTGTGGCCTGCGAAGATCAGCTGTGCGTTCCTGCTGATCTCCTCCCGCGGGCACTGCACGGGCGGCTCGTTCCTCGCCGACCGCTCCGCACCCGCAGTTCGTCGCTCAGCTGTACAGCGCCTCGGTGTCCTCGTCGACCCAGTCCAGGGTGCGCTCGACGGCCTTCTTCCACAGGCGCAGGGAGCGCTCGCGGGTCTCCTCGTCCATGGCGGGCTCCCAGCGCTTGTCCTCGGCCCAGTTGTCGATGACGTCCTGCTCGCCGTCCCAGTAGCCCACCGCGATGCCGGCGGCGTAGGCGGCGCCGAGCGCGGTGGTCTCGATGACCTTCGGTCGCACCACGGGAACGCCGAGGATGTCGGCCTGGAACTGCATCAGGGTCTCGTTCATGACCATGCCGCCGTCGACCTTGAGCTCGGAGAGCTCGACGCCCTCGCTCTCGGCATCGGCGACCATCGCATCCAGCACCTCGCGGGACTGGAACGCAGTGGCCTCGAGCGTGGCGCGGGCGATGTGGTTCTTGTTGTGGAACCGGGTCATGCCGACCATCGCGCCGCGGGCGTCCGAGCGCCAGTGCGGGGCGAACAGGCCCGAGAAGGCCGGGACGATGAACAGGCCGCCGTTGTCGTCGACCTCCTTGGCGAGATCCTCGATCTCGGGAGCGTCCTTGATCAGGCCCAGGTTGTCCCGCACCCACTGCACGAGCGAGCCGGTGACGGCGATCGAGCCCTCAAGAGCGTAGACCGGCTTGTTCTCGCCGATCTTGTAGGCAACCGTGGTGAGCAGCCCGTTCTCGGACCGCACCAGGTCCTCGCCCGTGTTGATCAGCATGAAGTTGCCGGTGCCGTAGGTGTTCTTGGCCTGGCCCACGTCGAAGCAGGCCTGGCCGAACGTCGCGGCCTGCTGGTCGCCGAGGATGCCCGCGATCGGGGTGTCGATCAGCAGGTCGTTCTTGCGGCCCTTGCCGTACACCTCGGAGGAGGAGCGGATCTCCGGGAGCATCGAGACGGGGATACCCATGTCGCCGGCGATGTCCTCGTTCCAGTCGAGGGTGTCGATGTTCATCAGCATCGTGCGCGAGGCGTTGGTGACGTCGGTGACGTGCACGCCGCCCTGCGGGCCGCCGGTGAGGTTCCACAGCAGCCAGGAGTCGGTGTTGCCGAACAGCAGCTCGCCGGCCTCGGCCTTCTCACGGGCGCCCTCGACGTTGTCGAGGATCCACTTGACCTTCGGGCCGGAGAAGTAGGTCGCCAGCGGCAGGCCCACCCGCTCCTTGTACTTGTCGGCACCCTCGTCGCCCCCGAGCTCGTCGCAGATGCGCTGGGTGCGGGTGTCCTGCCAGACGATCGCGTTGTAGACCGGCTCGCCGGTGGCCTTGTCCCACACCACGGCGGTCTCGCGCTGGTTGGTGATGCCCACGGCCGCCAGCTGGTGGCGGTTGATGTCGGCGCCCACCAGCGCCTTGCCGACCACGTCGCGGGTGTTCCTCCAGATCTCCTTCGGGTCGTGCTCGACCCAGCCGGACTTCGGGAAGATCTGCTCGTGCTCCTTCTGCCCGCTGGAGACGATCTGGCCGGCGTGGTCGAAGATGATCGCGCGGGTCGAGGTCGTGCCCTGGTCGATCGACATGATGTACATGGTCTGGTCGTTCATCAGAACTCCTTCGTCGTGGATGAGAGGTCTCGGGGTCGATCAGAAGTAGATGATCGAGGCGATGACCGCGAGGGCGCCACCGATCATGGGGCCGACGATCGGCACCCACGAGTATCCCCAGTCGGAGCCGCCCTTGTGCTTGATCGGCAGGATCGCGTGCGCCAGGCGCGGTCCGAGGTCTCGGGCCGGGTTGATGGCGTATCCCGTCGGCCCGCCGAGCGAAGCGCCGATCGCGAGCACCAGCAGCGCGACCGCGAGGGGGCCGAGCTCGTGCGGGGTGTTGCCGAACATGATGATCACGAACACCAGCACGAAGGTCGCGATGATCTCGGTGACCACGTTCCAGCCCTTGGAGCGGATCTCCGGCCCGGTGGAGAAGGTGCCCAGGATCGCGCCCGGATCGGTCTCCTGGTCGTAGTGGTTCTTGTAGGCCATCCAGGCCAGGATCGCGCCGAGGAAGGCGCCGATCATCTCGGCCAGGAAGTAGACGATCGTGGTCCCGAACGTGATCGGGATGCCCGGGGCGTACTCAGTGGCCTCGCTCGTGGCCAGGCCGATGGTCACGGCGGGGTTCAGGTGCGCGCCGGTCTTGTAGGCGACCCACACGCCGGCGAAGACCGCCAGGCCCCAGCCGAAGTTGATCAGCAGCCATCCGCCGCCGTTGCCCTTGGTCTTCCCCAGGACGACGTTGGCGACGACGCCACCGCCCATCAGTGTCAGCATCGCGGTGCCCGCGATCTCCGACATCAGGATCGTTCCGAGTGCTTCCATGTCTGGTTCTCCTTCGTGACCCGCGTCGGTGCGGATCAGGCTCCGGCTGACCTCGCGGTCCTGCCCGAGAGGCGGTGCAGCGCCTGCTGCGCCGCACGCCCACGGGGACGATCGGTCGCCGCGCGTCGTAGCGCGGCGCCGACGGGCCAGGCCCGGGTCAGCCGGTCACAGCGCTCCGAGGAGCACTGCAGGGACGCACACGGTGCGCGTCCCGCGCGGTGCCCGGATCTCGTCTCCGGGCACAGGATCGGTCATCGTCGGGCGGGCACCTCCGGGGCGTCGGCGAGGCGGGCCGCTGCCTGCGCATCGCTGGTGGTGCGCTCGCCGTCCAGGCGAGCGGTGATGAAGGCGCGGTAGGTGTCGATCTCGCGGGCGCGCTCCGTCTCGTCCCAGCCCAGCTCGGGGCCGATGAGCGCGGCGACCTCGTCGGCCGCGTCGACGCCGCGGTCGCGGGTCTCGTAGTCCAGGCGGGTGCGGCGCTGGAGGATGTCGGCCAGGTGGCGGGCACCCTCGGCACGGACCGCGTAGAGGACCTCGGCCCGCAGGTAGCGCGGTGCGTGCTCGAGGGGCGTGGCCAGCGAGGGATCCTCGTCGATCAGGGCGAGGACGTCGCTCAGCAGTGCGCCATAGCGGAACAGCAGGCGGTCGGTGCGGAGCTCGTCGAAGCCGTAGCGTCGGCCGATCTCGCGCTTGTCGCGCACGAGCGCCTCATAGCCCTGCGCGCCGATCACGGGGATCGAGCGGGTCAGGCTCGGGCGGCCGGGCTGGGAATCCTTGATCGCGAAGTCGACGACGTCCTCGGCCATCACGCGGTAGGTGGTGTACTTGCCGCCGGCGATCGCGGAGAGCCCGGGCTCGATCTCCATCACGGTGTGCTCGCGGGAGACCTTCGTCGAGGCGTCCGAGCCCTTCTTCACCGGCTGCAGCAGCGGGCGCAGTCCGGAGTAGACGCCGATGACGTCCTCGCGGGCGAGGTCGTCGGCCAGCACGGCGTTGGCGTGCTCGAGCACGTACTCGATGTCGTCGCTGGTCGCGCCGACGTCGCGGGGGTCCTGGGTCCACGGGGTGTCGGTGGTGCCGATGACCCAGTACTCGTCCCACGGGATGATGAACAGCACCGACTTCTCGGTCTGGGTGATGATGCCGGTGTCCGGCACGGCGGGGATCCGGTCGCGGGCGATCGTGATGTGGATGCCCTTGGAGGCGAGCACCTCCAGGCCGGCGTCGGCCCCGGCGAGCTCCTGCTGGTCCTGCGTCCAGACGCCGCCGGCGAGGATGGTCTCGCGGGCGTGGACGTCGAACTCCTCGCCGGTCTCCTCGTCGCGCACGCGGGCGCCGCTCACGCGGGAGCCCTCGTGCAGGTAGTCGACCACGGTGGTGTAGTTCGCGACTGCGGCATCGTGCTGCGCGGCCGAGCGCACCAGCATCATCACGAAGCGGGCGTCATCCATCTGCGCGTCGTAGTACTCGAGCGCGCCGACGGCCTTGTCGCCGTCCAGGGCGGGGAAGACGTCGAGCATCTTGCCGTGCAGGAGGTGTCGGTGCATCGGTACGGCGCGCTTGCGGCCCACCGACTGCATCGCGTCGTAGAGCATCACGCCCGAGCCGATGAAGGCGCGGTCGACGACCTTCTTGAAGAACGGGAAGACGAATTTGATCGGCTTCACCAGGTGCGGGGCGGTGTGCTCGATCAGCAGATCGCGCTCGCGCAGCGCCTCGGCGACGAGCTTGAAGTCGAGCATCTGCAGGTAGCGCAGACCGCCGTGCATCAGCTTGGAGGAGCGGGAGGAGGTGCCGGAGGCCCAGTCGTGGGTCTCCACGAGGCCGACGGACAGGCCGCGGGTGGCGGCGTCGAACGCGGCACCGGCCCCGTTGACCCCGCCGCCGATGACGAGCACGTCGAGCGGATCCTGCGCGGTCGCGGCGCGCAGACGCGCGAGGTGCTCCACCCGGCTCGCCGGGGTGAGTGCGGACCGCTGCTGATCGGACACGTGTGCTCCTTCGCCATGACGCCTGTGGGTGCCGCGACATGCGGACCACCTGTCCGGCACATCGTGGAACCTCCGTGCAGCACGACGCAAGCCGGGTGCACGAACGTGCAACACTGGGGGCGTGATTCCCGACAGCCGCCTCGAAACCGCCTTCACGGCTGCACGGATGTACTACGGCGAGGCGCAGACGATGGAAGCGATCGCGAGCACCCTGTCCGTCTCCCGCTCGACCGTCTCCCGCATGCTCCGCGACGCGCGTGAAGCCGGCCTGGTGCAGATCACCCTGCGCCCGCCCGAGGCGCACCGGGTGGAGGAGCTCAGCCGCCGCATCTCCCGCCAGTACGGGGTCCAGGTGCACGTGGTGCCGGCCGCGCCGAGCACGGACGAGCGCGAGCGGCTGAACATGGTCGCCGAGACCGGCGCCGCACTGCTCGACGAGATGCTCGAACCGGGCACCACGCTGGGCGTCGCCTGGGGCACGACGATGGCGGCCCTGCTGGGCATGGTGCGCACGCGCCCGGTGCCGGGGCTGCGGATCGTCCAGCTCAACGGCGCGATCAACGTCGAGGGCTCGGGCCTGACCTACATCGCGACCGTGCTCGCCCGCGCCGCGACCCGCTGGGACGCGACCGTGCACCAGTTCCCGGTGCCGGCGTTCTTCGACTACCCCGCGACCCGCGAGGCGATGTGGCGCGAGCGCTCGGTGCAGCGGGTGCGGGAGGTGCAGCGCCAGGCGACCGTCGCCGTGTTCAGCGTGGGCGCCTTCGACGCCGAGGTGCCCAGCCACGTCTACACCCACAACTACCTCACCGAGGACGATCTCCACTCCCTGCGGGCCGACGGTGCGGTCGGGGACGTGTGCACCGTGTTCCTGCGGGCCGACGGCGGCCACCGCGACATCGCGATGAACGCCCGCGGCTCGGGCACCTCCCCCGATCAGCTCTCGCGGATACCGCGCCGCCTGCTGGTGGCCTCGGGCTCGCGCAAGGCGCTGCCCCTGCGCGCGGCGCTGCGGGCCGGTGTCGCGACCGACGTGGTGGTCGACGAGGTCACCGCCGCGTACCTGCTGGCCCTGCGCTGACGCGCCCGCCGACGCGGCGGTGTTCCCTCCCGCGCGGCGCCACTCTCTCCGATCCCGGTCGATTGCGAGCCAGAAACGGCCGCGAGCTGGCTCAGGATCGACCGGGATCAGGCGTCCCCCGGCGGCCGGGGTCGAGGGCTCGGTCCGGGCCCCGGGGCCGGGTCGGAGCGGGCGCAGGCGCAGGGCCCGCCGGCGTGACGGGGACGGCGCCGGGTACGGGGACGGGGACCGGGACCGGGACCGGGACCGGGACCGGGACCGGGATCACCATGGCCGGGGGCTGATGCGCAGCGAGGGACGTCTCGACGCCAGCATCGAGAGAGTGCGGTCGATGCGCTCTTCGCTCGGCACCCGCAGCCCACGCTCCCCCAGGCTCCGGCGGAGTCGCAGCAGGATCCGTCGAGGCCGCCACAGGTCCTCGCCGTTGGCCCGGGCGAGAGTCCACCCGCACGAGGCGAGCTCATCGCGTCGCTGCTCGTCATCGCGCCACTGCTGCTTGGTGGTCCGATGGTCGTCGCCGTCGTACTCCAGGCCCATGCCGACCGATTCCCATGCCAGGTCGATGTACCTCGTCTGCCCCGTGAGAGGGTCCGGGACCCGAAGGTTCGGGACGGCGGGCGGGAATCCTGCGGCCTCGAGCACCAGCCTCATCACGGTCTCGCCGGGCGAGCGCACGTTCGCGACCGCCAGTTCGAGGGCTCGCCGTGCGCGTGCCGCCCCCGCCGTGCCACCGGCCGCCGCGATACCCGCGCCGAGCGTCGCCGTCGTCTCGCCCGGAAACGTGGGATCAGGACCGATCAGCGCGTCCACCGCTGCGACGACATCCCACAGCGGGAGCATCGTCGCGAGGTCCCGGACCGTCTGCGCCGGGGTGGAGACCGCGAGCGGGCCGAGCCGAGCGGTGGGGCCAGGCCGTTGCCGGTGCACGATCGCACCCTTCCCCACTCGGCCGCTCTGCTCCGGCGGGACGCGACAGTGCAGCGCGGGCAGCCTCGCGTCGACTCCCAGGGTTCGGCCGGGTGGCACTGCGGGGATGATCGCGACGCCGTCCCGCGTCTCGAGTCCCGGCCGACGGAGCAGACCGACTCCGTTCTCGAGCACCGCAGGGAGCGGGATGTCCCACAGCAGCGCCGCTGTCGTATGGCTGAGGACGCTGCCCGGACGGACCCGGTTCTGCAGCACCCACGCCATGATGTTGATGTTCGCCGGATCGCTGGTCAGCGTCAGATAGCCGGGGAACACCGTGGTGAAGGCATCCGAGGCGAGATCCCGCGCGTGCGCGCCGAGGCGCAGCCACGCCGCACGGTGGTCCAGCGCGCCCGCGTACCGCGTGAAGTCTCTGCCCATGCAGGGGACGGTAGGTCCGCCGGGAGCACCATCGCACCGCGCCGGACTCGCTGTGCACAACTGCGGCTGGGGAGGAACGGTCACCGCACCCGAGGGCATGCGCCGGGGCCGCTCCCGGAGGTTGCCGAGGCGCGACCCACCGATCGGCACCAACACGGTCGATTCCAAGCCAGAACCGAGACGGAACCGGCTCGGAATCGACCGCTCCACGAGATGCCCGGGCGCGGGTGGTCGGCGCTCAGCCCTCCACGGCGTCCAGGTCGATCCGCTCGGGGTGGGTGTAGAGGTTCATGCGGCCGTCGCCGTCCTCTGCCGCGCGGGTGAAGCCCACCAGGGTCATGCCGAACTCCTCGGCCGTCTCCACGGCGAGCGAGCTCGCAGCGGAGACGCAGGCCAGCAGCGGGATGCCCGCCATGTACGCCTTCTGGGTGATCTCGAAGCTCGCGCGGGAGGAGACGAGCAGGAAGCAGCCCCGCAGCGGGAGGCGTTCGGCGAGCAGGGCCCAGCCGATCACCTTGTCGACCGCGTTGTGGCGGCCCACGTCCTCCCGCACCACCAGCAGGTTCCC
>JAAZLF010000177.1 GCA_012799425.1 Actinomycetales bacterium
GTCGTCTCCCGGATCGCCGGCGAGATCGCCGAGGGCGTCGCTCAGGGCATCGAGTGCGCCATCGTGGTGGGCGGGGGCAACTTCTTCCGCGGAGCGGAGCTCTCCCAGCGCGGTATGGACCGTCGGCGCGCCGACTACATGGGCATGCTCGGCACCGTCATGAACTGTCTCGCGCTGCAGGACTTCCTCGAGCAGCGCGGCGTCTCCACCCGCGTACAGACCGCCATCGAGATGGGCCAGGTCGCCGAGCCGTACATCCCTCTGCGCGCCGTGCGCCACCTCCAGAAGGGCCGCGTGGTCATCTTCGGTGCGGGTGCCGGGATGCCCTACTTCTCCACCGACACCGTCGCGGTCCAGCGCGCGCTGGAGATCGGCTGCGAAGAGGTGCTGATGGCCAAGAACGGCGTCGACGGCGTCTACGACTCCGACCCCCGCACGAACCCCGAGGCGCAGAAGCTCGAGCACGTCACCTACAACGACGCCCTCCAGCGCGGTCTGAAGGTCGTGGACTCCACCGCCTTCAGCCTCTGCATGGACAATGCCCAGCAGATGATGGTCTTCGGCCTCGATTCGCCCGGAAACATCACCCGCGCCATGCGGGGCGACCGGATCGGCACCGTCGTCAGCAAGTGACCGGGCGCCGACGGCCCGCCGGGCGCGGCGCGGCGGGAAGCCAGGAGACCCGCACCCCCAGCCCTCCTTCCCGCGCTTGACGGTGCGAGACAATGGACCACGAACACCCACCGAGAGACGAGGAGCACCCCGTGAGCGACGACACCCCGAGCATCCTGAAGGACGCCGAGGCCAAGATGAAGAAGTCAGTGGAGGTCACCAAGGACGAGTTCACCTCCATCCGCACCGGCCGGGCGAACGCCGCGATGTTCCAGGGCATCACCGTCGAGTACTACGGCGCGCCGACCCCGTTGAACCAGCTCGCCTCGCTCCAGTTCCCCGAGGCCCGCACCGTCATCGTCACGCCCTATGACAAGTCGGCCATGGCAGGGGTCGAGACCGCTCTGCGTGACTCCGATCTCGGCGTGAACCCCACCAACAACGGTGACAACCTCCGCGTGGTGCTGCCCGCCCTCACCGAGGAGCGCCGCCGCGACTACGTCAAGCTCGCGCGCACCAAGGCCGAGGACGGTCGCGTGGCCGTGCGCGGCTCCCGCGGTAACGCCAAGAAGGCCATCGAGAAGCTGGTCAAGGACAAGGAGATCGGTGAGGACGAGGGCGCCCGCGCCGAGAAGGAGCTCGAGTCGCTCACCAAGAAGTACATCGAGCAGATCGACGAGTCCCTCGGCCTCAAGGAGACCGAGCTCGAGACCGTCTGAGCCTCGTATCCCGACCGCAGGACCGGTGGACGGACCCTTTTGAGCACTGACCCAGCGGCATCGGCCGCGACGACCGCCTCGCCCTCGGACGAGGCGGTCGTCGACGCGCCCGCACAGGAGCGTGCCAAGCGCCGCGGACCCGGACGCAACCTCCCTGCCGCGATCGCGGTCGGGGTGGGGCTGGGCGCGCTGCTGCTGGTCGCCGTGTTCGTGGTGCCGCAGGCCTTCGCCGCAGTCGCGGCCATCGCGATGGTCCTGGCGGTGCTCGAGCTGACCCGCGCCCTCGCCCAGGGCGGCCTGCGGCTCCCGGCCGTGCCGCTGCTGGTCGGAGTGATCGGGATGGTCGTGTCCACGGACGTGTTCGGCGCCGAGGGTCTGCTGGTGGCGACCGCCGCGGCGGTGTGCGTGCTGATCCTGTGGAGGGTGAGCGAGTCCATGGGGCTGAGCGCGCTGCGTGACGTCGCCGGGGGAGTGTTCGCCCTGGCCTGGGTGCCGTTCCTGGGATGCTTCCTGCTTCTGCTGTTCGCCCGCGAGCAGGGCGAGATGCTGGTGCTGCTGGCGATCCTGGGCCCCGTCGGCAACGACCTGGGCGGATACATCGCCGGGGTGCTGTTCGGAAAACATCCGATGGCGCCGCGCATCAGCCCGAAGAAGAGCTGGGAAGGCTTCATCGGCTCCCTGCTGATGGGCACCGCCGCGGTGACGGCGGTGGGACACTTCGCGCTGGACCTGCCGATCTGGACGGGAATGATCATCGGCGCCGTGCTGGTGGTGGTCTCCACCTGCGGCGACCTCTCCCAGTCGCTGCTCAAGCGCGACCTCGGCATCAAGGATATGGGGCACCTGCTGCCCGGCCACGGCGGAGTGCTCGACCGGGTCGACTCGATCCTGCTCGCCGCCCCCACCACCTACGTCATGCTGGAGGTACTGCTGCCATGAACTGCCCACCCAAGTCCCAAGGGCCCACCGGGGGCCCCGAGCCCGTGGCCCTGTCGACCCGGAAGCCGGACCTCTCCCGCGAGGCCGTCCCCGGGCAGAAGGTCGCGCTGGCCCCGGGGCAGCTCCAGCTGCGCCCCACCCGCCGCGGCAAGCCGCCCGCGCACCTGGCCGACCTCACGCTGGCCGAACGCATCGAGGCCGTCGAGAAGATGGGCCTTCCCGGATTCCGCGCCAAGCAGCTGTCCGTGCACTACTTCGAGCACTTCACCACCGATCCCGAGGACCTCACCGATCTGCCCAAGGATCGCCGTCAGGAGCTCGTGGACCACTTCTTCCCGCCGCTGCTGAAGCAGGTCTCCCGGCAGTCCGCGGACAACGGCGCCACCCAGAAGTTCCTGTGGCAGCTGTTCGACGGCCCGATGGTCGAGTCGGTGCTCATGCGCTACAGCGACCGCAACACGCTGTGCATCTCCTCCGAGGCCGGCTGCGGCATGGCGTGCCCGTTCTGCGCCACGGGCCAGATGGGCCTGACCCGCAACCTCTCGGCCGCTGAGATCATCGAGCAGGTCCGCCTCGCGGCGCGTGCCGCCCGCGACGGCGAGCTCGCTGTCGACGGCTCCGACGACGAGGCGAGCGTGCGCCTGACCA
>JAAZLF010000178.1 GCA_012799425.1 Actinomycetales bacterium
ACTCCGCTGTCGCCGCGGCGCGGGCCGTCGACGCGGGCCACGAGGTGGTGGGCGTGCATATGGCGCTGTCCAAGAACCGGGACCAGACCCGGACCGGCTCGCGGGGCTGCTGCACGGTCGAGGATGCCTCCGACGCCCGTCGCGCGGCGGACCGCATCGGCATCCCGTACTACGTCTGGGACCTCTCCGATGACTTCCATGACCTGGTGGTCGAGGACTTCCTGTCCGAGTACGCCGCCGGCCGCACCCCGAACCCCTGCGTGCGCTGCAACGAGCGGATCAAGTTCGCCTCGCTCCTGGAGCGCGCGACCGCGCTGGGCTTCGACGCCGTGTGCACCGGCCACTACGCCACCATCCGGGCGCACGGCCCCGAGGGGGCGCCCTCGCTGCACCGCTCCCGCAACATGGCCAAGGACCAGTCCTACGTGCTCGCCGTGATGGGACCGGAGGCCGTGGGCCGCTCGCTGTTCCCGCTGGGGGAGTACGAGACCAAGGAGGAAGTGCGCGCTGAGGCGCGTGCGCGCGGCCTCGGCGTCTCTACCAAGCCTGACAGCTACGACATCTGCTTCGTCGCCGACGGCGACACCCGTGGCTTCCTCGAGCGCACACTTGGTGAGGCGCCGGGCGAGATCCTCGATGAGGGCGGAAACGTGCTGGGCACCCATCGCGGCACTCACGGCTTCACCATCGGCCAGCGCAAGGGACTGGGCGTCCAGCACCCCGCGCCCGACGGCGCACCGCGCTACGTGGTGGACATCGACCCCTCCTCCCGGCAGGTCGTGATCGGTGCCGCGGAGCTGCTGTCGACCCGTGAGCTGCGCGCCACCGACCTGATCTGCTTCGAACCGCTCGAGGCGGGCCGCGAGGTCCGTGCCCAGATCCGAGCCCACGGCGAGGCGACCGAGGCGCGGATCCTCGAGGTCCCGGCCGAAGCGGGCTCCCAGCAGAACGGGAACGGCGCCATGCTGCGCCTCGAGCTCAGCACCCCGATCCGCGGCGTCGCGCCCGGCCAGACCCTCGTCCTCTACGACGGGGACAGGGTCCTCGCCGCCGCCACCCTGGAGCGCCGCGCATGAAACCACTGGTCACCCTCACCGGGGACGGCACCTTCCGAGCACCCACCCCGCAGGAGACCCTCAGGCTCGAGCTGCCCGACGAGCCGCACCTCGCCGCGCTGATGCGCCTGCGCGCCCTGCTCGGGGACGACCTCGAGGAGCAGATCGCGACCAGGCTCTACCTGCCCTCGGCGCTGGGGCGGGACGCGACCGATCATCTGCTGCCCTCCACTCTCGCGCTGCTCGCCGAGACCACCGGCGACCTGGTCAGCTACGGCTGGCGCCTGGGCACCGGCACAGGCCTGGCCTGGCAGCATGCCCGCGAGCTTCGCGACCGGATGCTGGATGCGGCACGGATCGCTCTGCTGGGCTACGAGGGTCCGCTGATGAGCACCGCCCTGGGCCCGGCCACCCTCGCCGGTGCGACATTTCTGCAGTCGGGGGAGCGCACGCTCGGGGACCCCGGAGCGGTGCGCGATCTGCCGATGCTGCTGGCCGAGGGCCTGGTGGACCATCTGGCGACTCTGCAGGAGAGGGTCCCCGCAGCGCAGCTGCACGTGCTGCTGCGCGAGGATGCCGTCGGCGCGGTGCACCAGGGCCGCATCCCCACACCCTCGGGGCGTCGCCGCTACGCGCCGATCCCTGCTCCGGAGATCGGGATCCTCTGGCGCTCCCTCTTCGTCGCGCTCGAGGACTTCGGTCTGGGCACGGACTCGGTGACGCTCGGCGTTGGAGCCGACATCGAGCTGCTGCGCGCCGCCCGCGACGCCGGGGCGCGCCGCATGGCGATCGCCCCGCGCCGGATGCCGTCGCTGTCCACCTCGCACGGTCGGATCCTCTGGGAGGGCATCGCCGAGGCCACCGACCAGGGCTGCGTGTTCGAGCTCGTCGTCGACCCCCGCCCCGGCGGGATGCTGGGTCCGGAGCTCGAGATGATGCTCGAGACCTGGCGGCGACTGGGCCACAGCGACGCCGACGCCGCAGGGGTGGCGGTCATCGCCCACACCGGTGCCTCGCACGCCGTCCACAGCGGGCTCGTCGACCCCTCCGCGCAGCCGTCGGCCTCCACGCTGCTCGACGAGACGGCGATCGAGGACCTGCTGCGCATCGCGCCCTCCTGGGCTGAGCGACTGGTCGGCTGATCGGGATCCGCCGGAGCCCCGGCACACACAGCACGATCGGTCCAGAACGCGCCGATTGACAGCACGATCCGTCCAGTGGTCTGCTCCCGCCGCGCCTAGGCTCGGGACGAAAGCACCTCCCGCCTGCACCGATCTGCACTGACGCACCCGCAACGACGTGGACAGCATCGGTCGGCAGCGTGGAAGGGCCCCACGTCCGATGGAGGAGTGACCTATGCGTACGAGCACACAGGTGCGGGAGATCATGCTGGATGCGACGGGCGTGATGCGCATTCGCACCGAAGGGGTCGAACTCCGCGTGCTCATGATGTCTGCGGATATCGTCCGCATCCGCGCCGGATTCGATGGCGACTTCGCCGAACAGTCCTACAGCCTGATGACCACAGCCTGGGAGGACGGCACCGACGAGCTGTTCGGAGATGAGCGGATGAGGGTCACTCCGCCCCCGGTGCGGCTGGAGGACCATGAGGACTCGAGCATCCTGCACGGGCCGCGGCTCCGCGTGGAGGTGCGACGCTCACCGCTAGAGGTCCGCGTACTCGACGCAGATGGCAGCGTCCTGCACGCGGACGTGCCCCTGCTCGCCTACCGCGAGGACAGCAATCGCCGACGCATCCACGCCAGCCGGATCGAGCCGGGCGATGCTTTCGTGGGGTTCGGAGAGACCACGGGTCCGCTCGACAAGGCGATGCACCAGGTCACGCTCAGCCCGAGGGACAGTCTGGGATACGACGCGGAGAAGAGTGCACCGCTCTACAAGCACATTCCGTTCCACCTCAAGGTCAACCGCGAGAGCCGTCGCGCGGTGGGCTACTTCTACCACTGCACCCATGACGTCAGCTTCGATCTGGGCCGCTCGCACAGCAACTACTACCCCCATCACTCCCAGATGATCGCCGACGGCGGCGATATCGACCTGTTCCTCATCGCCGGCCCAGCGGTGCGCGACGTGGTCGCGCGGTACACCGAGCTCACCGGCCGCCCTCCTGTGCTGCCGCGCAGGGCGCTGGGCTACCTCGCCTCCTCCATGTACTACGCGGAGCTCGATGCGGACAGCGACGCGGCGATCACCCGCTTCGTGGACCGGGCGCGGGAGCATGGCATTCCCGTGGACGGCTTTCAGCTCTCGAGCGGATATACCACCCAGGAGACCGAAGAGGGTGCGAAACGGTGCGTCTTCACCTGGAACAACGACCGGTTCCCCGACCCTCGGGAATTCTTCTCCGAGATGGCCGAACGCGGTGTGATCGTCTCGCCGAACGTGAAGCCGGGCATCCTTCGGGTGCACCCGCGTCTCACGGAGTTCTCGCGGCGCCACGTGTTCGTCGACGCGAGCGATGACGCGATCACCCGAGGAGCCGGGACCACGCCGGCTCTCGCGGTCGACACCGGGGAAGGGACCGCCGCCGACGGCGCACGTCCGGCGGCAGTCGGTGCCTGGTGGGGTGGGCCCGGCCACTTCGTCGACTTCACCTCCGCCCAGGCCCGAGATGCGTGGAAGGAGTGGCTGACCGAGTCGGTCCTCGACCAGGGCACAGCCTCGGTGTGGAACGACAACTGCGAGTACGAGAGCCTGCTGGATCTGGACTCGCGGGTCGAAGGAGACGGCGTGCCTGCCACGCTCGCCTCGACCCGCAACGTCATGTCCAACCTCATGTGCCACGTCACCGAGGAGGCGATCGCCGAGGCACATCCCGACGAGCGGCCCTTCATCGTGTGCCGCGCCGGCCACGCCGGAATCCAGCGCTACGCTCAGACATGGGCAGGTGACAACTCCACGTCGTGGGCGACGCTGCGCGCCAATATCGCGACGATCCTCGGCATGAGCCTGTCGGGAGTGGCGAACCAGGGATGCGACATCGGAGGCTTCCATGGCCCGCGCCCGGAGCCGGAGCTGCTGCTGCGCTGGGTCCAGCACGGCATCTTCCAGCCCCGGTTCTCGATCCATTCCGTGAACTCGGACAACACGGTGACCGAACCGTGGATGTACCCGGAGATCACACCCCTCATCCGTGATGCGATCCTGCTGCGCTATCGGCTGATCCCGTATCTGTACTCCCTGATGGTCAGAGCCTCCCGCGAGGGACTGCCGATCATGGAGCCGCTGCTGAGCGCTTTCCAGCACGATCCCGAGGGTTACGACACCACCGACACCTTCATGGTCGGCGACTCGCTCCTGGTCGCGACGGTGCTCGAGCAGGGTGCCACCGCGCGCACGGTGCGCTTCCCCGCCGGCGAGGTCTTCTACGACCTCGCCACCCGCAGGAGGCACGAGGGCGGCAGCACCTGCGTCGAACCGGTGGGGCCCGAGTCGATCCCTCTCTATCTCAGGGCCGGAGGCATCATCCCGTGCGCGGTCGAGCAGCCCACCGACCTCGCACGTGACGAGGTCCGGACCCTCCGCCTGCTCTGCGCTCCGGAGCGCGACGGATCGTTCGTGTTGCACGAGGACGACGGCCACAGCCGCGCCCACGAGCGCGAGCAGCGGCGCGAGACGCGAGTGACGATGACAGCGGGCAGCACCGTCCGGTTGTCGTTGGAGTGCACGGGGGAATACCGCAGTGCCGTCAGGACCCTCCTGTTCGACGTGGTCAATCCCGACCGGGCTCCCCTCCGAGTCCAGAGGGACGGCCGCCCAGTCCCGCACAGGGAGTCCCCCGAAGACCTCGAGGCAGCCGAGCTCGGCTGGGTCTACAACGCCTCGCTCGGCTCCGTGCTCGTCAAGGTGCCCCACACGGGAACCGACCTCGACCTCGAGATCTCCTTCGACCACTTCGACATGATCGGAATGTGAAGCTATGACACGAGCGGCTCCCACACCCCGTCTCGGCAGGCGAGCGCTGCTCGCCGCGCCTCTCGCCCTCGCCGCAGGATGCTCGGCCCCAGGGGCGGTCTCCGACAGCGCCGACGCCCGGGCGAATGCACCCCTGGTCCTGCGCCTCGCCCACAATCTCAGCGGGACCCATCCCACCTCGATCGCGATCTCCGCCTTCGCAGACTCGGTGGCGGAGCTCAGCGAGGGGAGGATCCGTGTCGACATCTACGGCAGCGGCCAGCTGGGGTCCGAGACGGCCGTGCTCGGACAGCTCGTCCAGGGGATCGTCGACATCACGCGGGTCGGCAGCCCCGGCCTGGCCAGCCACCACCCCGGCTATCACACCTTCGGGCTGCCCTACGTGTTCCGGTCCGAGGAGCAAATGCATTCAGTGATGGACTCCGAGCAGATGACCGAGTTCTACCGCTCCACCGAGGATCGCGGCTTCGTGGGGCTGACCCACTACACATCCGGCGCCCGCTCGTTCTACACGCGGTCAACGCCGATCCGGCACCCCGAGGACCTCCGCGGGATGAAGATCAGGGTGCAGGATATGCGCTCGCAGACCGAGCTGATGGAAGAGCTCGAGGGCGCCCCTGTCGTGATGGGGTTCGGCGACACCTACACCGCCCTGCAGACGGGCCTCATCGACGGTGCGGAGAGCAACGAGACGGTCCTGACGGACAGCGCCCACGGTGAGGTCACCAAGGTGTTCTCCCGCACCCGGCACACGATCATCCCCGACGTCATGCTGATCAGCAGCACCGCCTGGAAGAAGCTCGCCGTCGACGACCAGGAGATCGTGAGGCAGGCCGCACGACAGTCCTCCCTCGACCACCGGTCGGCGTGGACCGAGGCGATCACTGCCGCGGAGGAGCAGTCCGTGGAGATGGGCGTCGAATTCATCGATGACGTGGACCTCGACGCATTCCGGGAAGCTACCCGGCCGGTCGTGGACCGCTTCGCCGAGGAGCACTCCGAGGTCACCGAGCTCCTCGCCCTGATCGAGACCGTCAACGAGGAGACCCCATGAACTCGACATCTGCAACCGATGACCTCGTGGGCCCGACGGTCCCCGGGCACCGCACCGCCGCCCAGCGCCTGCGCAAAGGGCTCTCGACTGTGCTGCTGTGGTCCGCCGCCGCGCTGCTGGCGCTGATGACGGCGCTCGTGCTCTACCAGGTGTTCACCCGCTACGTTCTGGGCACGCCTGCGGCCTTCACCGAGGAGCTCGTCCGGTACGCCCTGATCTGGGTCTCGTTCATCGCCGCGACCTATGCCTTCCTGCAACGCGACCACATGGCGCTGACCATCGTGGTGGATCGTTTCCCGCCCGGTGCGCGCAGAGGTGTCCGGTTGGGCATCGACCTGCTGGTTCTCGCGCTCGCCGTGCTCGTGCTGATCGTGGGAGGGGCGATGATGGCGTGGGACTCGCGGGGCGACATCTCTGCGCTGCTCGGCATCTCCCGCGGGCTGGTCTACCTCATCTCACCGCTCGCAGGCGCCGGCATCGCCCTGGCCCAGGTCCTGAACATCCTCGAGGGCCTCCGTTCTCCGTCCCTCACCGCTCAGAAGGAGGCCGAGTGATGGACCCGTTGCTCGCCGCCGCAGTCCTCTTCGGCACGTTCGCCGTGCTGCTCGCCCTCGGAGTGCCCATCTCCGTCGGGATCATCGTCTCCGCCTTCACCACGTCCTTGGTCCTGCTCCCCTGGACGGGCACCACCTTCGTCATCGGACAGCAGATGAACATGGGAGTGGAGAGCTTCTCGCTGCTGGCCGTCCCCCTGTTCATCCTCGCCGGCAACATCATGAACAACGGCGGCATCGCGCAGCGCCTCGTGGACCTCGCCCTGGTGATCGCGGGCCGGGTGCCGGGATCCTTGGCGCACACCAATGTGCTGGCGAACATGCTGTTCGGCTCGCTCTCGGGCTCAGCAGTCGCCTCCGCCGCGGCGATCGGCGGCACCCTTCACGAGCGTCAGCGCAAGGCGGGGTACGACCCGGCCTTCTCCACCTCGGTGAACATCGCCTCTGCGTCCGTCGGTCTGCTCATCCCACCGACCACCGCCGCGATCGTGTACTCCACGGTCGCAGGCGGGGTGAGCGTCGCCGCGCTCTTCGTGGCAGGATACGTGCCCGGGATTCTGATGGGTGTGGTCGTCATGGCGATCGCGTTCGTCGTCGCGCGCCGGCGCGGCTACCGCAGCACCGACCACGTGGGCCCGGCATTGGCACTGCGCACCTTCCTGAGAGCCGTCCCCTCGCTGCTTCTGGTCGTCGTCGTGGTGGGCGGCATCATCGCCGGCATCTTCACCGCCACCGAGGGTGCCGCGGTGGCTGTGGTCTACTGTCTGGTCCTGTCGATGATCTATCGTTCGCTGGACTCCGCGGCGCTCACGCAGATCGCGCGTCGAACGGTCTCCTCCACAGGCGTGGTGATGCTGCTCATCGCGGCCTCGTCGGCCATGGCATGGGTGATGGCGTACTCCGGGATCCCCGCGACCCTCACCGAGGTGCTGATCTCGGTCACGGACAGCTCCGTGCTGATCCTCGCGCTGATGGTGGCGATCCTGCTGGTGGTAGGGACGTTCCTCGACATCACACCGGCGATCCTGATCTTCACCCCGATCTTCCTGCCGATCGCGACGGAGCTGGGCATGGACCCGGTCCACTTCGGCATGGTGCTGATCCTCGCGATGTGCATCGGGACCATGACGCCGCCTGTCGGTTCTGTGCTGTTCGTGGCCACGGGAGTCGCCGGGGTCAGCATCGAGCAGGTCGTGCCCAGGCTGGTGCCCTACTTCATCGGCCTGGTCGCACTGCTGCTGCTCATCACCTACGTCCCCGCCCTCTCGTTGGGCATACCGGGGATGATGGGGCTGCTGGGCTGACAGAAGAGGGGAGCGGCATCGATGCAGGATCTGGCCGGCGAGCTGATGTCGCGCGGCAGGCAGGTCGCTGTCGCGCGGGTGCAGGGCGTCGACGACAACATGGCCAGACCGCACCGTCACGGCTACATGGAGATCTACCTCCTCGAGGAGGGCCAGCGCGATCACTGGTCCGGTGGCGAGGTCCACCGGATCAGCGCCCCGGAGGCGATCACCTTCCCACCGGCGGATGACCACTTCTCCTACAGCCCGCCCGGTGTGCCGTTCCGTCGGGTGGTCGTGTATGCCCGGCCCGAAGCGGTGCTCTACCCGCACGTGCTCGACTCCGTCTCGCGAACGACCCGGGTGATGCGCCCGACGGGATCCGGCCTCGCGACCGTGCGGGGGCTCGTGGACCAGATGCTCCATACGCAGGAAGAGCTCGGCGAGCGCTCCCAGGACGAGCTGCGCCTGCTGCTCACCCAGCTGCTTCTCGTGCTTCTGCGCCAGGAGGAGGTCGACGCGGCCACGGCCGCGCGGGAGACCAGAGTGGCGAGGGTGGTGCACCACCTGCACGGCCACTACACCGAGCGCATCGAGCTGGAGGCGCTCGCGGAGAAGTTCTACGTCAGTCGGCATCATCTCTCGCGCGAGTTCCGTCGCCACACCGGGACCACCGTCATCTCCTACGTGAACGACCTGCGGGTGGACCAGGCGTGGCGGCTCCTGATCGAATCGGAGCTGCCCGTCTCCCAGATCGCCGCTGACGTCGGGTTCTCGACGGTCACCCACTTCAATCGGGTCTTCCGTGATCGCACCGGGGTGACGCCTCGTCACGTGCGCCGCGAGCGTCCGGCCGTGCAACGACCGGTGTGACAGCTCGCTGTGCGCTGTGGTGAGTGTGCGCGACAATGTCGGGGTGACCACGAACCAGCAGGGACCCCGCACCGCAGACGAGACCGCGCAGCAGCGCATCGCCGAGCTCACCGCCCGGATCGAGCAGGCGCGCGTCGACTACTACGAGCACGACGCGCCGACCATGGCCGATGCCGAGTACGACGCGCTCGAGAAGCAGCTGCGGGAGCTCGAGCAGGAGAACCCCCAGCTGGTCGCGGAGGACTCGCCCACCCGCACCGTGGGCGGGGCGCTCGCCGCCGGGCTGCCCACGATCGAGCACGCCGAGCGGATGCAGAGCCTGGACAACGTCTTCTCGACCGAGGAGCTGCGTGAGTGGTGCGCGCATGCCGCCGCCGAGCTGGGCGGCGAGGTCCGCTATCTCACCGAGCTGAAGATCGACGGCCTCGCGATCAATCTCCGCTACGAGCACGGTGAGCTCGTCACGGCCGCCACGCGTGGTGACGGGCGCACGGGCGAGGACGTGACCTCGAATGCGCTGGCCATCGAGGGGATCCCGCGTCGGCTCTCGGGCACCGGGCATCCGCCCCTGGTCGAGGTGCGCGGCGAGGTGTTCATGCCCACTGCGGACTTCGCCCGTCTCAACGACCTGCAGGTCGAGCTGCGCGGGCGCGCGGTCGAGGAGTCACGCCTGCGCTGGGAGTCGCGCCAGGCCAGCGGACGGCGCGACTTCGACGAGGAGCGCGAGATGCTCGCGGCGACGCGCCGGTTCCCGACGTTCGCGAACCCTCGCAACACCGCTGCCGGCGGGCTGCGCCAGCAGCTGGAGAAGAAGGAGGGCCTCGAGCGCGAGGCCGGCGAGGCCCGTCTTAGGATGCTGCGCCTGACGGTCCACGGGCTCGGCGCGTGGCCGGATCCGCCCGTGGGCTCTCAGAGCGAGATGTACGAGCTGCTCGCCTCCTGGGGGCTGCCCACGAGCGCCCATATGCGGGTCGCGGTCTCGGTCGACGAAGTGGTCGAGTACGTCGAGCATCACGGCGAGCACCGTCACGACGTCGAGCACGAGATCGACGGGATCGTCGTGAAGGTGGACACCTTCGCCCAGCAGCGTGCGCTGGGCTCGACATCCCGCGCCCCGCGCTGGGCGGTGGCGGTGAAGTTCCCGCCCGAGGAGGTCACCACCACGCTGCTCGACATCCAGGTCCAGGTGGGCCGGACCGGGCGCGTGACCCCCTTCGGCGTGATGGAGCCGGTGACGGTCGCGGGGTCCACCGTGGAGAAGGCGACCCTGCACAACCAGTTCGACGTCGAGCGCAAGGGTGTGCTGATCGGTGACACGATCGTCCTGCGCAAGGCGGGGGATGTGATCCCCGAGATCCTCGGTCCGGTCGAGAGCCTGCGGGACGGCACCGAGCGTCCCTTCGTGATGCCCACCGCGTGCCCGGCCTGCGGCACCGAGATCCGCCCGGAGAAGGAGGGGGACAAGGACTGGCGCTGTCCGAACCGGAAGGACTGCCCCGCCCAGGTCACCGGTCGCGTCGAGCACGCCGGCTCGCGCGGGGCCTTCGACATCGAGTCGCTCGGTGAGGAGAGCGCCATCGCGCTCACCGATCCCGACAAGCGACGCGGCGAGGCTCTGGCCGCGCTCGGGGCCGGCCACAGCATCCATCTGCCCGTCCGCGATCTCGCTGACACCGAGCTGGAGCAGTTCTGCGTCGTGAAGAACGGCGAGGTCACCACCGGCACCGACGGAGTGCCGCTGCTGCGGATCACCGATGCGGAGGACCCGTTGCTGCCCGCCGCCCAGCAGGGCGTGATCACCACCGGCGCCGACCTGTTCGACCTCACCCCCGAGGCGCTGCGCGAGGTGTTCGTCTGGCAGCCGGAGCGGCGCGACGGCGAGCCGACGGGAGACTGGCGCATCCAGCCCGCGTTCTGGTCGCGGCCGCAGCTGCGGCACTACAAGCGCGAGGGCGCGTGGAAGCCGGTGAAGGACTCGGTGGTGCTGAAGTCCACCGAGACGCTCATGGCCGAGCTCGAGAAGGCGAAGGACCAACCGCTGTGGCGGGTGCTGGTAGCACTGTCGATGCGTCATGTGGGGCCGGCGGCCGCACGCTCCCTCGCGACCGCCTATGGCTCGATGGACGCGATCCGCGAGGCGAGCGTCGAGCAGCTCACCGACACCGACGGGGTGGGCGGCATCATCGCCGAGGCCGTCGTGGAGTGGTTCGCGGTCGACTGGCACGGAGAGCTGGTCGAGGGCTGGGCCCGCTCGGGCGTGCGGATGGCCGACGAGGTCGCCGAGGGCTTCGTGAAGACCCTCGAGGGCCTCACGATCGTCGTCACCGGCGGGCTCGAGGGCTTCTCCCGCGACGGTGCCAAGGAGGCGATCATCTCCCGCGGGGGGAAGGCCTCCGGCTCCGTCTCGAAGAAGACGGACTTCGTGGTCGTGGGCGAGAACGCCGGCTCCAAGGAGACGAAGGCACGTGACCTCGGGCTGCGGATCCTCGACGAAGCCGGTTTCGTGGCCTTGCTCGAGGGCGGAGCCGAGGCGGTCGCCGAGGCGGAGAGGGAGCCCTCCGCGGCCACGACCTCGGACCCGGGGTCGGATGAGGACTGATCCACCGGTGCGCGCCGGGCTCAGCTCCTCAGCGCCAGCGCGAGGGGCAGCACCGGGCCGGAACCGGCGCGCCGCAGCAGTCGCCCGGCGAGGGTGACCGTCCATCGCGTGTCGATCTCGTCGTCCACCAGCAGGATCGGTGCGCTGTCGAGCTCGGCGATCGCCTCCCTCAGCTCCTCGGTGAGCACGAAGCGGTCCCACAGCGCCGCGATCCGGAAGGCGCTGTTGCGGGCTCCGTGCAGGGGAGCGGCGTCGGGGGCCAGGGCGAGCTCGCCGAGATCCTCCATCCTGCCCACGCGGGCGATGCCCGAGGCCAGCTCGCGGACCAGCTGAGGGCGAGTGGTCGAACCGATCGCGAGCACAGCCGCGGGACGCTGCTCCCAGCCCCACTGCCCGAGCACCTCGATCACGCGCTGCGCGATCGCGGGGGTGAGGGAGGCGTCGAGCCGATGGCCGTCCTCATCGGTGGTGAGCAGTGCACGCAGCGGCACCGCCCACCCCAGATCCGACATGCGGGCCACGGCGCGGCCCTCCTCGACCCTCTCGGCGGGCGGGATGTTCCCCC
>JAAZLF010000179.1 GCA_012799425.1 Actinomycetales bacterium
CCGACGGCGGGGCGCCGACGCTCCTCGGCGACCTCCACCGCCCAGTCGACGGCGGGCTGGGCGAGCTGCTTCGCCTCGGCGCGTACGTCGATCATGTGTGCGGGGTGGTGGTCGGCCCAGGAGGGCGGGGCCGCATGCGAGATGGTGACCAGGTGTCCGCCGGGGCGGATCGCGGAGGCGGCACGGCGCAGAATCTCCATCCGCTCCAGCGCCACCTCGGACTGGAAGAAGGAGGCGGTGACGAGATCGGCGGTGTCCGGCCCCGGCTGCCAGGCACCGAGGTCGGTCGCCGTGAAGGTGGCGCTCTCGATCCCGCGTGCGGCGGCCTCGGCGCGGGCGCGGCCGATGGCGGTCTCGGAGATGTCCAGGCCCCGCGCCTGCCAGCCCTGTTCGGCCAGCCACAGCACGTCCCCGCCCTCCCCGCAGCCGAGGTCGATCGAGGTGCCGGGCTCGAACTCGCCGGCCACCTCCGCGAGGGTGGCGTTGACCCGCCCGGACCAGACGCGCTCGTCTCCGGCGTAGCGCTGCTCCCAGTGCTGGGCGGGGGAGAGGCCCGGATCGGGCGCAGCGTGATCGTGCGGGGCGGCGTGCTGGTGCTCGTGGGTCATGGAGGGAGCCTGGCAGACGCTCGGGAGGTGCGGAAGTGCTCGGGCGCAGAACGCCGCACCGGGAAGGGCACTCTTGCGCCTCGCGCCGCTCGGGTAGATTGTCGCCACTTCTTGCAGTTCCGCTCCTGGCCGGGTGTCGGAGCGGGGCCACTGACGAAGGGACTCCCCCGATGACGAGCACGCGCATGAGCCGCGCCGAGCGGGTGGACGCGGCCACGCCGGAGTCCCGCAACCGCGTAGTCGACTTCCTGCGCGCCGCCGCGATCACCGTGGTGGTGCTGGGGCACTGGACGATCATCGCGGTGGACGCCGACGGCGGCATCCAGCCGCACGGCGTGCTCGACGGTGCCACCTGGACCCATCCGCTCACCTGGATCTTCCAGGTGATGCCGATCTTCTTCCTCGTGGGCGGATACTCCAACGCCCTCTCCTGGCGTTCCGCGCGGCGCAAGGACATGGGCTACGGGCAGTGGCTGCGCACCAGACTGCGCAGGCTCGGGATCCCGCTGATCCCGCTGCTGCTGGCCTGGCTGGTGATCGGGGTGGTCGCCGTCGCCGCCGGCGCCCCGAACGCCACCGTCCAACTCGCCTCCCAGATGGCGCTGATCCCCACCTGGTTCCTCGCCGCGTACCTGATGGTGATCATCGTGGCCCCGCCCTGCCTGCTCCTGTGGGAGCGCTTCGGCTGGTTCTCGATCCTCGGGGTGCTCGCGCTCGCCGCCGCTGTGGATGCTCTCAGCCTCGCGGCGAACCAGCCGCTGCTGGGTTACCCGAACTATCTGCTGGTGTGGGCGGCGTTCCATCAGGTCGGCTACGCCTGGCTGGACGGCAGGCTTTCCGGTGCGGGCAGGCGTCTGCTGCTCGCCGTGATCGGGCTGGTGGGCCTGCTGCTGCTCGTGACGGTGGGGCCGTACCCGGTCTCGATGATCACCTCCGCCGCTGATGACATCTCCAACTCGAGCCCCACCCGCATCACCATGGCGTTCCTGGGCATGTTGCAGGCCGGGCTGGTGCTCTCTTTCGAGAAGCCGCTCACCGCGCTGCTGGCCCGGCCCCGACTGTGGTTCGTGACAGTGCTCGTGAACCAGCGGATCATGACCTGGTTCCTGTGGCACCTCACCGTCATGGTGGGCCTCGCTCACCTGCTGCTGGCGCTGGATGCCCGGTTGCTGCTGCCTGAGCCGCTGAGCGGGGTGTGGTGGGCGACGCGGCCGCTGTGGGCGCTCATGCTGCTGGCGCTGACCGGCATGGTGGTACTGGTGATGGGGCGGTTCGAGACGCCGCGGGCTGACGACCGCCCGGCGCCGCCCATGTGGAAACCGCTCGCGGCCGGCGTCACGGTGATCGCCGGGCTGGCCGTGATGGCCAACGTGGGCGTGGTCAACGAGAGCGGCGTGGCCTGGTGGTGGCCGCTGCTGCCAGTGGTGGGGATGTGGGTGTTCGGGGTGGTGCGAGTGCCGGCTCGATCCGCGATGCCGGCGAAGTAGGTTACTTCACGAATTCCGACTGATAACGCCTGACACGTTCGTGGGGCGATCGGCCGCGTTTTCAAGCGGCCGCCCGCGCCTCCAAGAACAGATCAACCGGCATCTCACGATCGAGCTTCCACACGATCTGCATCGGTCTCGAGCCGGTGCCGTGGTCGAAGGACGCGGTGCCGAGGCACGTGTAGGGCTCGGTGCCGATGTCCCCAGTCTTTGCGCGACGCACGAACAGCACGACGTTGCTGCCGCCCTGGACGTGCGTGGCGTACCGACGACCGGTGACGCTTTCGGAACTCGTCGTGCTCTGCGACTCCCAATGGAAGTAGTCCTGGTTGATCGCATAGTCGCGGTACATCGTGGTGGGGGAGTAGTCGGCCTCAGATTTCTTCAGAGTCACGAGAA
>JAAZLF010000018.1 GCA_012799425.1 Actinomycetales bacterium
CCCCACGATGCGAGGCATCCGCGGTCGGCCTGCCGGTGTGATTCGGGGTGCGCCAGCGCAGGTGCACGGGAACGCGGGTCACGAGGTGAATGGTGCGCGTGGACCGTGCAGGGCACTTCTCAGGGGTCACATCGGGGCGCGGAGTTCTGCATACATCATCCATCAGGGATCTGCTGCAGGGTTCAGCGTCGTGCGATGTCGCCTGGACGCAGGTTCAACCTACCACAGGGGCGGCCGGAACTTCCCGCAGCGGCACCTCGGCGATCCGCCACGCCGTGGGATCGGCGACGAAGCGCCGCACCAGCGGGGCGAGCTCGCTGCGGTGACCGGCGAGCACGAGCACCGAGGGCCCCGCCCCCGAGATCACCGCCGGGTGGCCCTCACGGCGCAGCACCCGCATCAGCTCGACGCTCTCCGGCATGCCCGGGGCGCGCTGATCCTGGTGGAGGCGATCCTCGCTCGCCTCGAGCAGCAGCTCCGGAGCTGCGGCGAGGGCGTGCACGAGCAGGGCGGCGCGGGAGGCGTTGTGCACTGCGTCGCCGTGCGGGACCTGCTCGGGCAGCAGTCCTCGCGCCTGATGGGTGGACAGCGTCACGCTGGGCAGCAGCACGACCGGGCGCAGCGCGCCCTCGGCACAGCTCAGCGGCACGGCGCGTGCCCTCTCGCCCTCCATCCAGGAGAGCACCACCCCGCCCAGGAGCGCCGGAGCGGCATTGTCGGGATGCCCTTCGAACTCGGTCGCGAGCTGCAGGATCGCGGCGTCGTCGAGAGCGCGGGGATCGGAGATCATCCCACGGGCCAGCAGCAGGCCGGCGATGGTCGCCGCGGCGCTCGACCCGAGACCCCGGCCGTGCGGGATCCGGTTGACCGCTCGCAGCCGCAGGCCCGTCTGGGGCGCCCCTGCATGGTCGAGGCCGCGGCGCAGCGCGCGGACCACGAGGTGGTCCTCACCCTCGGGCAGATCGTCGGCGCCCTCCCCCTCGACCTGGATCTCCACCGATCCGGTGGTCGCCTCGACGCTGAGCTCGTCGCACAGATCGAGCGCGAGACCGAGGGTGTCGAACCCGGGCCCGAGGTTGGCGGAGGTCGCGGGGACCTGCACCGAGACCTGCGTGTTCTGGATCCTCACAGGCCGATGGCCTCCGCAGCGGCGGCGATGTCCACCGGGACGACGGTGGGGGTCAGGTCGTGCTGGGTCATCGCGGTGTCGATGTCCTTCAGCCCGTTGCCGGTGACGGTGATCGCGATCGTCGCTCCAGAGGGGACCAGCCCGCGCTCGGCCTGCTGCAGCAGACCCGCGACACCGGCCGCCGAGGCGGGCTCGACGAAGATCCCCACCTCGCCGGCGAGGAGCTTCTGGGCATCGAGGATCTGCTGGTCGGTGACCGAGTCGATGAGACCGCCGGAATCGTCACGGGCCTCCACCGCGAGGTGCCACGACGCGGGAGCGCCGATCCGGATCGCGGTCGCGATCGTCTCGGGGTTCGCGATCGGATGACCGGCGACGAACGGGGCCGAGCCGGCCGCCTGGAAGCCCCACATCCTCGGCAGCGAGTCGGTGATGCCGGCCTCGCGGTACTCGCGGTAGCCCATCCAGTAGGCAGAGATGTTGCCCGCGTTGCCCACGGGGAGGACGTGGATATCGGGAGCTCTGCCGAGCGCATCGCTCACCTCGAAGGCGGCGGTCTTCTGCCCCTGGAGACGGTAGGGGTTCACCGAGTTGACCAGCTCGATGGGATGCTCCGCATCGAGCTTGCGAGCGATCTCGAGGCAGTCGTCGAAGTTGCCGTCGACCTGGATCAGCTTCGCTCCGTGCACCACCGCCTGGGCGAGCTTGCCCGCCGCGATCTTCCCCTGCGGAAGGAGCACCGCACAGGTGAGGCCAGCGGCGGTGGCGTAGGCGGCGGCGGAGGCGCTGGTGTTGCCCGTCGAGGCGCACACGACGGCCGAGGCTCCGTCGTTCACCGCCTTGGACATCGCCGAGACCATGCCGCGGTCCTTGAACGACCCGGTCGGGTTCATCCCCTCGACCTTGACGTGGACGTCGGCGCCGACTGCCCGGGACAGGGCCGGGGCGTGCACCAGCGGGGTGCCGCCCTCCCCCAGGGTCAGCAGGGTGTCCTTCTCGGCGAACGGAAGGTGCTCTCGGTATTCGGCGAGGACGCCGCGCCACTGATGTGCCATAGGGTCATTCTCCTTCGATGCGCAGGACGGAATCGATGCTCAGCACGGTGGCGGTGGAGGAGAACACGTCCAGCGAGGCGGTCATCGCGGATTCGAGCGCGCGATGGGTGCTGATGCCGATGTGCGCACGAACCTGTTCTCCCTCCTCCTCGTGGTGCTCCTCGAGCAGCTCCTGGTGGATGGTCGAGATCGAGATCCCGTAGCCCGAGAGGGTGCCCGCGATCTCGGCGAGCACACCGGGACGATCCTGCACGGTCAGCGAGATATAGAAGGCGCTGCGCAGCTCCTCGAGGGGAATCGATTCGAGCTCGGCGTAGCGGGATTCGCGGGGCCCCACGCCCCCGTGCACCCGGGCACGGGCCGCCGAGACCACATCGCCGAGGATCGCGGAGGCGGTCGGGGACCCGCCGGC
>JAAZLF010000019.1 GCA_012799425.1 Actinomycetales bacterium
CACGAGGAGCACGAGGAGCACGAGGAGGAGGATCATTGAGCCGCCCGCGCCAGACCGACCAGCCCCACCAGGACCCCGCCCGGCGCCCCGGCCCGGGGCGTCGCCAGCTGCTCGTGGCAGGAGCCGCCGGGGCCGGCGCGCTGGGCGTGGGAGGGGCGGCGTTCGGGCTCGACCGTGCCCTGCGCGGCGCCGGCCCGGACTCCTTCTCCACGGGGAGCGGCCCAGGTGATGAGCCGTTCCTGCACGGGAGCGAAGCGGTGCCCTTCTACGGCGAGCACCAGGCGGGAGTCGAGACCCCCGCGCAGGCATCGGCCACCGTCGTGGGCCTGGACCTGCGGGAGCACGTCGACCGTGAGGGCATCATCCGGATGCTGCGGCTGCTGACCGATGACGCGGCGCGCCTCACCCAGGGGCGGCCCGCGCTGGCGGACACCGAGCCGGAGCTCGCCCAGCAGCCGGCGCGTCTGACGGTGACCGCCGGCTTCGGCCCGGGGCTGCTGGAGCGGGCCGGGGTCGAGGTGCCGCAGTGGCTGGCTCCGCTGCCCCCGTTCGAGATCGACCAGCTCCGACCCGAGCTGGGGGAGGGGGACCTGATGCTGCAGATCGCGGCGGACGATCCCCTGACCGTCTCCCATGCGGCGCGCATGCTGCTGAAGGATGCCCGCGCCTTCACCGCTGTCCGCTGGGTGCAGAACGGCTTCCGCCGGGCGCTGGGCACGCAACGGCCCGAGACCACGCAGCGCAATCTGTTCGGACAGCTCGACGGCAGTGCGAATGCTGTTCCGGGCAGCGCGCACTTCGACAAGGTGGTGTGGATCGACGAGGGCCCGTTCGCGGGTGGCACCTCGATGGTGATACGTCGCATCCGCATGGACCTGGACGGCTGGGACGAGGTCGACCGGCTGGCGCGGGAGAACTCCACGGGCACCCGTCTCGACACGGGGGCACCGCTGACCGGGGGTGATGAGTTCGCAGACGCCGACTTCTCGGCCGTCTCCGCTCATGGCTTCCCGGTGATCCCCGAGTTCGCGCACATGCGCCGCGCTCACGGCATCGATGAGGGCGAGCACCAGGAGATCTTCCGTCGGGCCTACCACTACGATGTGCCTCCCCCGGAGGGGTCGGAGTCGGTCTCGGAGGCCGGGCAGATATTCATCTCGTTCCAGGCCGACGTGAAGGGTCAGTTCGTCCCCATCCAGCAGCGCCTGTCGGACCTGGACCTGCTGAACCAGTGGACCACTCCGATCGGCTCCGCGGTGTTCGCGGTGCCGCCGGGCTGCGCCGAGGGCGAGTACCTCGGGCAGTCCGTCCTGGAATGAGCCGCTGACCGGCTGAGCCCGGCGGTCAGGGCCTCCCTGCGAGGCTCGACCGCCGGGCCGGGCCCGTGCCCTCGGCGTGACGCCGGCTCACGGACGGCATCGTTCCCGGCAGAGCGCGCGGGGCCCGATGCTCTCGGCGGTGCGCTCAGTCCTCATCCTCGTCGGTGGTGTGGTGGTCATGGTCGGCCACACCTCGCTTCCAGTAGCCATCGACATGCACCTGATGCTTGGGCAGGCCCAGCTCGCGCCGCAGGTAGCGGCGGATCGGCTTCATAGCGGTCGCCTCCCCGGCAACCACCACGAACAGGCCGTCGAGGTCCCCGGGCAGCGTCAGCGCCCGCATCGCGGTCTCCACTGCGCTGACATCCCCTTCGCCGACGTGGGCGGTGTCGCGGTGGATCCAGCGCAGATCGAGCGTGACGCCCGGTGCCGGGGTGAGCGGCTGCTCCTCCTGCGCATCGGCCACCTCGATGAGCGCCGTGACCTGCGCACCGGCCGGCGCCTCCTCGATGAGACGCGCGAGGGCGGGAAGCGCGGTCTCGTCGCCCGCGGCGAGGTAGTGGGGGTAGTCCTCGGGCAGCAGCCAGTTCGCTCGCGGCCCCATCAGGGTCAGGGCCTCGCCGACCCGTGCGCCCTGCGCCCACCGGCCGGCGACGCCGTGG
>JAAZLF010000180.1 GCA_012799425.1 Actinomycetales bacterium
ACCCCCAGGGCGAGCGCCAGCCACGCCGGCGCGCACCGTCCCGGGAGGCGGGTGCGCGCACCGTCCTCCTGCGGTGCGTCGTCGTCGCCGGGGCGGGGTGTGGGCGGCAGGACGAGTCCGGCACGGGACATCGCCCAGGCCGCGAGGATCAGCACCAGCGCACAGCCCAGGTAGGTGGCGAGGGACCACGGCACCCCGATCATCTCCGCCGAGATCGCTCCCAGTCCGGCGACGGCGGCGGCCAGCGGCGGGGCGAGCACGAGCGCGGGGAGCCGTCCCGCTCCGAGCAGGCGCAGCGCGAACGCGGTGGGGACATGGACCGCCGCCAGTGCCAGCAGTGCGGCCAGGACGAGCGTCAGCCAGGTCGTCATCCGTCGCGTCGGGGCAGAGCACGCTCACGGAAGCTCGCCGGCGGCTCGGCCTCGTCCAGGGCCAGGCGGCGCGCCAGATAGGTGGTGCGCTTCTCGGCGGCCTTCGTCCGTGCCTCCTGCAGGGCGAGGAAGCCCAGCAGCACCAGCACGGTCGCGTACAGCAGCAGGTCGGCGCCACGACCCACCCCGACGAGGTGCGCGACACGGGTGAGCACGCTCGGGAAGAGCACCGTCAGCACGGCGAAGACGGCGAAGGCCAGGACCAGCAGCCGACGCACGGCGAGCTGCTTCGCGCCGCGCTTCACGAACAGCCAGCCGATGATCACCACGATCCCCACCACCAGCAGGAGCTGGATGATGAACGTGCGATTGCCGACGAGAGTCGGCCCCAGCGCGAGGATCAGCTCGTGCTCGCCCATGGGATCAGGCCTGGTCGGTGGTCTGGTGGGTGGAGGCGGAGCCGTCGCCGAGGACGAGGCGGGGTGTGCCGACCCAGTTCTCGGCGGTGGTGATGTTGCGGCCGTCCACGATCAGCTTCACGCCGGGCACGTCGCCGCTGCCGAGCTCACGGTACTCGGGGTGGTTGGTCTGGACGATCACCAGGTCCGCCGCGTCACCGAGACGGTACGGGGCCCAGCCGAAGCCGGTGATCTCCTCGTCGTCGTAATAGGTGTCGTGCACGGCGACCTCCGCGCCGTGCTCGCGCAGCGCCTCCACTACCGGGAACACACCCGAGAACGCGGTCTCCTTCACGCCGGTGCGGTACGAGGCGCCGAGCACCACGGCCCTCAGCCCCTGCAGCGAGCCCAGCAGGTTCGCCGCCCGCTCCACCAGACGCGCGGGCACCGAGGCGTTCAGGGTGCGGGCGGTGCGGACCGTCTCCGCCAGCGGATCGGTCGAGAGGTACAGCCGCGGGTAGACCGGGATGCAGTGACCGCCCACCGCGATCCCGGGCTGGTGGATGTGGGAGTAGGGCTGGGAGTTGGACGCCTCGATGACCTTGTACACATCGATGCCGTTGTCCTGCGCGAACAGCGCGAACTCGTTGGCCAGCCCGATGTTCACATCGCGGTAGGTGGTCTCGGCCAGCTTCGCCAGCTCGCTCGCCTCGGGCGAGCCGAGATCCCACACACCGTTGGGCTTGTTCAGATCCGGACGCTCATCGAAGGTCAGAGCAGACTCGTAGAACTCGCGCGCACGCCGGCTGCCGGTCTCGCTGATCGCACCGATCAGCTTCGGGTACTTGCGCAGGTCCTCGAACACGCGCCCGGTCAGCACCCGCTCGGGCGAGAACACCGCGAAGAAGTCCTGCGACTCCTTCAGCCCCGAGATCTCCTCGATCATCGGCACGAAACGACCCCGCAGCGTCCCCACCGGCAGCGTGGTCTCGTAGGAGACCAGGGTGCCCGGGCTCAGATGCTCCGCCAGGGAGCGGGTGGCGGCATCCATCCATGCGAAGTCCGGCTCCCAGCTCGCATCGTCCACGAACAGCGGCACCACGATCACCACCGCGTCCGCGCCCGGGATCGCCTCGGCATAGTCGGTGGTCGCACGCAGCTTCCCAGCGGGCACCAGCTCGCCCAGCTTCTGCTGCAGCTGCGCCTCACCCGGGAACGGCTCGATCGCCTGGTTGATCAGCTCGACCTGACGCGCGTTCACATCGACCCCGACCACCTCGTGACCGGCATCAGCGAACTGCACCGCCAGCGGCAGTCCGATCTTCCCCAGGGCGACAACAGCAGTCTTCAACTCGGCTCCTCCTCGTGGGGCACCTCTCGGTGCCGATGCGCGTCGGTGACCACCAGGGGCGGCCCACCGTGACAGGGTATCGTCATCGCCCGTCGACGAACCCGTGTCCCGCGCCGCATCGCCACCGGTGTTCTCACATCTGCCCGCCGCCCAGGAGGAGAGCCCTTGAGCACGTCCGATCCTGCACAGCAGCAGCACGGAGCACCGCCCTCCCCGGGGGCCGACACCACCTGGTTCGTGGTCCCGCTGTTCAACGAGGGCCAGGTCGTGGGTGAGGTCATCAGGGAGCTGCGCACCAGATATCCGCTGGTCGTCTGCGTGGACGACGGCAGCGAGGACGACTCCGCGAGGATCGCTCAGGAGGCCGGAGCGGTGGTGGTGCGCCACCCCTTCAACATGGGCCAGGGCGCCGCGCTGAAGACAGGGATCGACTACGCCCTGCGCGACCCGGGCATGCGTCAGGTGGTGACGTTCGACTCGGACGGCCAGCACCAGGTCGACGACGCCGCAGCGATGATCGCCCGGCGCGAGGCCGAGGGCGTGGACCTCGTGCTCGGCTCCCGCTTCCTGGACGCCCGCACCAAGCCCGGCCTGCTCAAGCGACTCCTGCTGCGCGCAGCGGTGCAGTACACCAACCTCACCTCCGGGGTGAAGCTCACCGACGCCCACAACGGGCTGCGGGTGCTGGGACGCACAGCCTGCGAGAAGATCACGATCGAGCAGAACCGGATGGCGCACGCCTCCGAGATCGTCGAGGAGATCGGGCGGCACCGGCTCACCGTCGCCGAGGAGCCCGTGCACATCGTCTACACCGACTACTCGCGCGCCAAGGGTCAGCCGATGCTGAACTCGGTGAACATCGTGATCGACATGCTGTTCCGGTGAGCGGCGGCCTGCGGACCCGCTGACCCGCGCACGCGCCGCTCACCGGCAGGCCCGCTCACCCGTCTGCGGCGAGCTCTGCGGAGCCGTCCCCGATCGCGGCGAAGAACGCGGCGATCTCGGCGTCATCGGTCTGGATCGCGACACCGGAGTGCCTCGTCTGGAACTCGGGGTTCTCCACCGGGATGGAGAGCGTCCCGCCGGAGTTCATCGCGCTGCGGGCGGTCAGACCCATCCGGCCCACGTCGATGATCCCGGTGCCCTCGCTCGTGGTCAGCGCTCCCGATCCGGCGCCCGCCAGGCGGATCTGGCTGAGGGGGTTGAGCAGGACTCCCGGAGAGGTGACGCGGTCCATCAGCGAGCCGATGAACTCCTGCTGGCGCTGCTGGCGGCCGATGTCGGCGGTGGGGTCGAAGTAGCGGGCCCGCACGAAGGCGAGAGCCTGGTCCCCGCCGACGTCATGGCAGCCCTCGGTCATGGTCAGGCCCGAGCGCTCGTCGTCGACGTCCTGGTCGATGCACAGGTTCACGTGGTCGACCGCGTCGACGACCTGCGCCACGCCGTCGAAGCCGACCTCGACGTAGTGGTCCACGCTCAGCCCGGTGAACTGCTCGACCGTCTCGACCAGCAGGGACGCTCCGCCGAAGGCGTAGGCGGCGTTGAGCTTGTAGCCGCCGTGACCGGGGATGTCGACCAGGAGGTCCCGGGGGAGGGAGACGAGATAGCTGTTCCCGCCCGGTGCCTTGTGCAGCAGCATGATGGTGTCGGTGCGAGCGCCCTCGGTGCCGTCGGCCGCGACGGCCTCGCCGTCACGCTGGTCGGAGCCGGCGATGAGATAGGTGGTCCCGGGCGTGTTCTCCGCGCCGGAGAGCGCGTCCACGTGCTCGATCCGGCTGTCCGACCACAGGGCCAGTCCCGCGCCCCAGCCCAGCACGAGCACCACCACGAGCACCAGCAGCGTGGCGCCGAGGCGCAGCGCCCGCGGTGCGCGCCTGCGGCGCCGGGAGGTGCGGGGCGGCGGTGCACCGGCCGGGGGCGGCGCGAGAGGGTCCTCAGCAGCATGGGCGTGCGGGCGCTGGGGCAGGGCAGAGGCGCCGCCGTGGGAGGGGCCCGAAGAGTCCTGCATCCCGGGAGGGGCAGCGCGCTCGGCCCGCGGGAGCGGTCGCGTGGGCA
>JAAZLF010000181.1 GCA_012799425.1 Actinomycetales bacterium
AGCCCGTACGCCCGCTCCTGCCCCAGATGCATCACATAGCCGTGCTCGACCAGGGCGGACAGCAGGTCGTAGGTGTGCGAGCGCGGCAGATCGAGCTGCTCGGCGATCCGGGCGGCGGGGACCGGGGCGCGGCTCGAGGCGAGGAAGGTGAGCAGGCGCAGCGTCGCGTCGGCCGCCGGGACCTTCGGGGGCGTCATACCGCCCAAGGATGCCATCGCACCGCACGCCATGGTGTCCGGTGGGCCGGACCCGGGCCCGTCGGCGTCCCGTTCCGCGCCCGGCCCGGGTGCCATGATGGGCGCACCCGCGCCCTCCGACCGCCGACGAGGAGTCCCGATGCCGCATCCTGTGCACAGCGCCGCCGCCTGGACCGGGCGGCACGACGGCGACGGCCCCGAGCACGCCCGCTGGCACCAGGCGGTGCAGGTCGTCCCCGGCGCCCCCGGCACCGATCCGGACCCCGCCTCCGATCACGTGACCCTGCTGGGCTTCCGCACGGAGGAGGGTGTGCGCCGCAACCGGGGCCGGGTCGGTGCGGCCGACGGGCCCGCCGCGCTGCGCCGGGCGCTGTCGCCGATGGCTCTGCACGGCCCGCTCGCCCGCGGCGGCGTGGGGCTGCACGATCTCGGTGATGCACAGACCCTCGGCGAGGATCTCGAGGGCGGGCAGGCCGCGGCCGCCGCGCTCACCTCTGCGGCGCTCGACCGGGCCGGGTCGCGCCTCGCGGTGGTGCTCGGGGGCGGGCACGAGACGGCCTGGTCCTCCTATCTGGGGCTGGTGCGCTCCGGACTCGGGCCGCGCGCCGGCCAGCGCTGGGGCGTGCTGAACCTCGACGCCCATTTCGACCTGCGCGAGGAGGCTCGCCCCACCTCCGGCACACCCTTCGCCCAGATGGCCGCCGCCGAGCGGGAGGTGGGGCGGGCACTGCGCTATGCCGTGCTCGGCATCGCCGAGCCCTCCAACACCGCGGTGCTGTTCGAGCGGGCCGCGCAGCTCGGGGTGCAGTGGCGGACCGATGAGCAGTGCCTGGCCGCGGGCGCCGAGGGGGTCACGCGATTCGTCGAGGAGTTCACCGCGGAACTGGACGTGCTCTACCTGACCGTCGATCTCGACGTGCTGCCCGCCGCGGTCGCCCCGGGCGTCTCGGCGCCGGCCGCGTACGGGGTGCCGCTGCCGCTGATCGCCGCCGCGGTGCGGGCTGCGGCCGGCAGCGGGAAGCTCGCCCTGCTGGACGTGGTGGAGCTGAACCCGTCCCTGGACATCGACGGCCGCACCGCCCGCACCGCCGCTCGGCTGATCGACGACGCGGTGCGCAGGGTCGCGGGGGCGGGGCGTTGACCTCGGCGAGCGTGCTGCGCGGGCCCCCCGGCGAGGCATCCCGGCGCCGACGCCACCTCGCCGGGCCGTGACGTCGGGACCGATGGCCGCATCGAGCCGTGACTGATGGTCGCATCGAGCCGTGACTTCGGTGCCTGTGGCGAGCTCCAGAGGTGCCGAAGTCACGACTCGCTCAGCAGCAGGCCGCCCGCGTCCAGCAGCAGGCCGCCCGCGTCCAGCAGCAGGTCGCCCGCGTCGCCCACGCCGCCTCCCGGACGGGGCGACGCCCGATCCGGGGGCCTCAGAGCAGCAGCGTCTGGACGAGCGTCACCGCGGCGACGCCGCCGAGCAGGGCGGAGAACGCCAGGGTCAGGGTGGAGGGGCGAGCCTTCGCCGAGAGCGGCCCGCCGAGCATGCCGCCCGCCGCCGAGCCGGCCGCGAACACGAGGGTGGTCACCCAGTCCACCTGCACGTCGGTGCCCAGGCGTGCGAGCAGGCTGGTGAGCGTCGCGACCACCATCACCAGCAGGCTGGTGCCGGAGGCGTGGCGCATCGCCAGGCCCAGGGCGATCACCAGCATCGGCACCACGATGAAGCCGCCGCCCACGCCGAAGAAGCCGGTGAGGAAGCCGGTCAGCGTCGCGGCGGCGATCACGGCCGGGATGCGCGGTGAGGGAGCGGGCGCGGGGCTCAGGGGCAGCTCGGGCTCGCCGTGATGATGGTGGATCCCGTCCGCCGTCTCGACGGTGTCGGGTCCGGGCTGATCGAGGACCGGGTCGTCGTGGGTCGCGACCGGCTCCTCGGACTCCTGCTCCCAGGCGGAGCCGTGGGCGGCGGCCTCGGCGTGTTCGGCGCGTCGGGTGCGCAGCGCACGGCGCAGCATCGCCGCGGCGACGCCCACCAGCATCACCCCGAACAGGGTCAGCAGCAGCTGCTCCGGCATCAGCACGGACAGGCGGGAGCCGGCCACGGCGCCCACCACCGAGACACCCGCGAACACCAGGCCGTTCTTCCACTCCACGTTGCCCTGACGGATGTGGTGCGGGAGGCTGAACAGGGCGGTGACCAGCACGATGATCAGGCTCGAGGCGGCCGCGGCGTGCGCGGGCATCCTCAGCAGGAACACCAGCACGGGCACTGCGAGGA
>JAAZLF010000182.1 GCA_012799425.1 Actinomycetales bacterium
GGCGTGGACCGCCTGCTCGAGCACTGACGGACGCGCACCCCGCGTGAAAGGATCACGACCATGAATGCCGCCGAGACCGCAGGCCCCTCCCCGTCGATCGTGACGATCCCCCTCACCGATCCCGGTGAGGGCCTCACCGAGGCGGAGATCCTCGAGATCAAGGTCGCTGTGGGCGACCGCATCGAGATCAACGCCCCCGTGGTCGAGGTCGAGACCGCCAAGAGCGCCGTCGAGCTGTCCAGCCACGTCGCCGGCACCGTCGTCGCGATCCTGGTGGAGGTGGGTGACGAGGTCCCGGTGGGCGACGCCCTGCTGCAGGTCGACACCTCCGGCGGCCCTGCCCCGGCCGAGACCCCCGCGCCCGCGGGAGGGGCCTCCGCCGAGGCCGAGCCGGACCCGTCGGCCGAGGAGATGGCCGAGCAGGTCGCCGCCCCGGCCGAGCAGCCCGCCGCCGAGGAGCCCAAGAATCTGGTCGGCTACGGAGCGAGCGCCTCCCCGCAGCGTCGCCGTCGGCGCCGTGCGGAGCCCGCGCAGGCCGACGACGACCAGCAGGTGCCGATCGGTCGCATCCTCGCCAAGCCCCCCGTGCGCAAGCTCGCCCGCGACCTCGGCATCGCCCTGCACGACGTGCTGGCCACCGGCCCCGAGGGGACCGTCACCCGCCAGGACGTGCTCGCCGCGCAGCAGCGCGCGATCGGCGGCGAGAGCGACGGCGCCTACTTCCCCGAGGAGTCCCCGCAGGCCCCCGAAGGCCTCGGCGGCGCCATGAAGAGCCTTCGCGACCAACCCTTCTCGGGGGTGACCAGCGACGAGCGCACCACGCGGGTGCCGATCCGCTCGGTGCGCAAGCGCACCGCCGAGGCGATGGTGGCCTCGGCCTTCACCGCCCCGCACGTGACGGTGTTCAACGAGATCGACATGACCCACGCGGTGCAGATCGTCTCCCAGCTGCGCGCCTCCCGCGAATGGGCCGACGTGAAGATCAGTCCCCTCGCCGTGATCGCGAAGGCCCTGCTGGTCGCGATCCGGCGCAACCCCGAGGTCAACGCCTCCTGGGACGAGGCCGCACAGGAGATCGTCTACAAGCACTACGTGAACCTCGGCATCGCCGCGGCCACGCCGCGCGGGCTGATCGTGCCGAACCTCAAGGACGCGCACCTGATGACGCTGCGCGAACTCGCCGAGGGCATCGGCGACCTCGCCCGCACCGCCCGCGCCGGCCGCACCTCCCTGCGGGACACCCGCGACGGCACCATCACCGTCACCAACTACGGCGTGTTCGACATCGACTCCGGCACCCCGATCCTCAACCCGGGCGAGTCCGCGATCCTCGGCGTCGGCGCGATCAAGGAGAAGCCCTGGGTGGTCGACGGCCAGATCGTGCCCCGCCAGGTCGCGACCCTCTCGCTCAGCTTCGACCACCGCCTGATCGACGGCGCGCTCGGCGCGGAGCTGCTGCGCGACGTCTCCGCCGTGCTGGAGGACCCCGCCCTGGGGCTCGTGTGGGGTTGAGCGCCCCCGGGCGCCGGCTGAGCATGGCCGGCGCCGTCGTCGGTACGCTGTGGCGGTGACCTCCAGCCCCTCTCCCGCGCCGCGCACGCCGCGCCGTGACGACCCGCGGATGCACACGGTCGAGATGGCGGCCCTGCGCTTCGAGGGCGTCATCGGCTCCGAGACCCTCGGCTCCGGTCCCGTCGGACCTCCGCCGGCGAGGTGGCGGATCGCCCTGCTGGTCGCCGCGGGCGGTGCGCTCGGCGCGATCCTGCGCTTCCTCCTGACGGTGCTGGTCCCCACCGTCACCACCCCCACCCTGGTGGAGCTGCCCTGGTCGACCTTCTGGGTCAACCTGATCGGCTGCCTCGCGCTCGGCGCGATGACCGGTGCGCTCGAGGTGCGGCCCGGCCGGCCATGGATGCAGCCGCTGCTGGGCACCGGCCTGTGCGGCGGGTTCACGACCTTCTCCACCGTGGTGCTCGAAGGGTCGGCGATGATCGGGGCGGACTTCCCGATCCTGGCCCTGGTCCACGGGACCCAGACGGTGGTGCTGTGCCTCGGCGCGATGGTGGTGGGCCTGCTCGTGGGTCGGCGCCTGGCCGAGCGCACCCGCGATCGCCGCGCCGGACAGGAGGAGACCGTATGAGCGCCGGGATGCTCCTGCTGGGTGCTGTGCTGGTGGGCATCGGCGGCGGCCTCGGGGCCGCGGCCCGCTGGGGCATGGGCGAGCTGCTCGTCCACGTGATGACCGTGCGTGAGGCCGATACCCCCGAGCGGTTCCGGCCCTGGACCACCTTCGGCGCCAACGTCATCGCCTGCTTCCTGCTGGGTCTGGTGGTCGCGCGCCTCGGCGCCGCGACCGGGGCGAAGGAGCTGGCCTACCTGCTCCTCGCGGTCGGTGTCTGCGGAGGGATGTCCACCTTGTCCACTGCGGCGCTCGACATCGTCCAGCTGGTGCGTCGCACCACGTTCTCCCTCGCGCTGGCCTATCTGATGCTGAGCGCAGGCGGAGGGATGGCCGCGCTCTGGCTGGGACTGGTGATCGCCTCATGACCGCGCAGACAGGAGTCGCGCGTCGGACGCGCACGGGCCTCGTCCTGGCCCTGCTGGGCTCGCTCGCCGTGCTGTCGGCGCTGGCGGTGCTGTCCGCCGACGCGGCCGCGGGAGACAACCCCGTACTGATGGACGCCGGACCGATCGCCCGGCGCGGCGCACCGATCGCGGCGACGATCGCCGATCTCGCCGCCGCGCTGACCCTCGGAGGCGCGGTGGTCTCGGGCTGGCTGCTGCGGGATGCCGCGGACCGCACGCGCGTGCTGCTCGTGGTGGGGGTCGCCGCCGGCGTCACCACGCTCGCCCGCGGCACCTCCCTCGCCTTCTCCTACGCGGTCGCGACCGGGCAGCCGGTCGGCTCGCCCCGGTTCGGCTCCGACCTCAGCGTCTTCCTCGCCACGGATCTGGGCATCTGGCTGCTGAGCGGGCTGGTGATCGCCGCGCTCACCACCACGGTCGCCGTGCTCGGCAGCTCGGTCGCCATCGCCCGCACGGTCGCCGTGCTGGCCGGACTGGTCACCTTCGCCGCCGCGATGACGGGCCACGCCGCCGGGGACGAGACCCACGAGGTGGGCACCTCGACGATGATGATCCACCTGCTCGCCGTCGGGATCTGGCTGGGCGGCCTGGCCGTCCTGCAGCTCCTCCCGGATCGTGGGCGCGACGACGCCGCCGTGGTGCGCGGATACTCGCATCTCGCCCTGATCTGCTGGATCGCGCTCGGTCTGAGCGGGGTGTGGGCGCTGGCCGTGCGCATGAACCACCCCGGCGAGATCCTCACCAGCGCCTATGTGCAGCTGGGCGTGGCCAAGGCGGTGCTGCTGTTCGTGCTGGCCGCCCTCGGCGCTCTCCAGCGTCGGCAGATCGTGATCGGCTTCGGCACCGCACCGGCCGACGGGGAGCGGCATGCCCGCGCCACCTACCGGCGCCTGGCCCTGCTCGAGCTCGCTCTGATGGGCCTCGCGGTGGCGCTGGCCGCGGCCATGAGCTCCTCCCCGCCCCCGGCGGAGGTGGGGGTCCCGCCCGCCGGCACCGCAGGGGTGCTCACCGGGTATCCGCTGCCTGCCGCCCCGGAGCTGCTGACGGTGCTCGCCGCCTGGCGGCCGGATCCCTTCGGCATGGCGCTGGCCTGCGTGATGGTGCTGGTGTGGTGGCGGCCCTCGGCGCCCCGCCGCCCCCGCGGGCAGAGCCTCCGCCTGGTGGCCTCCGCGGTGGTGCTGGTGCTGCTCACCAGCGGTCCGCTCAACGTGTACAGCAAGGTGCTGATCTCCGCCCATGTGCTGCAGCACCTGCTGCTGATGACCGCGGTGGGGGCCCTGCTGGGCAGCATCGGTGCCGTGCCGCAGCGGCTGCAGAGCCTGATCGGGGGCCGCTGGTGGGCGGCGACGTCGCTCGCGCTGCTCGGGCCCGCGGTGCTGATCGCCGGATATGTGACCCCGTTCCTGCGGGTCGCGCTCGACGGGCATGCCGCGCACCTGGCGCTGCAGATGCTCGCCCTCTGCGGCGGCACGCTGACCGTGCTCGCGGTCCGCGCGCTGCCGTCTGCCGCGCCGACCTGGCAGCGTCTGCTGGGCCGCGGCGCCCCGCTGCTGCTGGGGCTCGTCGCCGGCGCCGCGCTGCTGCTGACCGACCGGCTGCTCGCCGCGAGCTGGTTCGGGGCCACCGGACGCACCTGGTGGGCCGACGCCCTCGAGGACCAGCAGCACGCCGGGATCGCGGCGCTCGTGGTCGTGATCGTCACAGCGGTGGTCGCGCTGCTGCCGCGCCCGGGTCGCGCGGACCAGCGCGGCTGAGACGCGACGCGGCTCGGCCCGCCGCCC
>JAAZLF010000020.1 GCA_012799425.1 Actinomycetales bacterium
ACGATCCCGGTCTTGTCGAAGACGGAGATGAGGGCTCGACGGATGGGGCGGCGTGCTTCGGTGCTCACGTGGCGTGCTCCTGTTCGGATCTGCTTCTGCGGCGGGCACCCAGGCGGTCGATGCCCCCGACGTCACTCCCCGGTGGTCGCCCACCTTCGCCAGTCGTGTGGCGCCAGTCTAGCCGCGGGCCCGCTGACGGTCCGCTCAGCCGGCCGCGGTGAGACGTCGCACGACGTCGACCAGGAGCGGCTGCTCGACCGCCTTGATCCGCTCGTGGAGGGTCTGCTCCGTGTCCTCGTCGAGGACGTCCACGGCGACCTGGGCGAGGATCCGCCCGGTGTCCACGCCGGCATCGACCTCGATGACGCTGCAGCCGGTGACCTTGACGCCGTGGGCGAGGGCATCGCGCACGCCGTGGGCGCCGGGGAAGGCGGGCAGCAGGGCGGGGTGGGTGTTGATGATGCGCCCGCCGAACTCCTCCAGCAGCGGCGGGCCGACGAGCTTCATGAAGCCGGCGAGCACCACCAGGCGGGGTGCGTGCTCCCGCACCGCAGCGGTGAGGGCCCGGTCCCAGGCGGCACGGTCCGGATGATCCTTCAGGCGCACCACTTGGGTGGGGATGCCTGCAGTGCGGGCATGGTCGAGCCCGGCGGCATCGCGGTCCGCGATCACGGCCACCACCTGGAAGGGGCAGTCCGCGGTGCGGGCGGCGTCGAGGAGTGCGGCGAGGTTCGAGCCGGTGCCGGAGATGAGGACGACGACGGGGAGGCTGTTCACTCGACCAGGGTAGTGCGAGAGGGCAGTGCGAGTCCGCACCTGCGGCCGTCCGTGCTCGGGTCCGCGGTCGCCATGCTCGAGGAGGTGACGAGTGCGCAACGGCGCGGCGGCGCGGGAGGCCTTCGCTCCAGCGGGCAGGCACAATGGGGTCATATGAACAGCGACTCCTCCCCCGACCGCACCACGGACACGGCCAGGGCGCGCCGCCGCCTCGCAGGCGGGCTGGTCCTGGCGATGCTGGCCTCCTGGCTGCTGATGCTCTCCCCGCTGCCGTACTCGGTGCTGTCCGGGGTCACGGGCCTGGTGGCGCTGGTGCTGCTGTTCCCGCTGATCGTGCAGTCGATCAAGGAGCGCCGCTACGCGATGGCGGTGATCGGGGCCGCGCTCGGGATCCCTGCGACGCTGCTGGTGATCGGCGGCGCGGTGGTGAGCGTCCTGTTCTACGGGCCGATGGCGGAACTGCAGGAGTGCCGCGGGGTGGCGCTGACCGAGCAGGCTCGCGTCCAGTGCGATGACGCGGTCCAGAGCTCGATGGCCCAGTGGGTCAGCGATCTGTTCGGCTGATCCAGGAGCCGGGCTCCGAGGAGTCCTTCGCCCCCGCCCCGTCGAGCTCGTCGAGCGACCAGGCATCGACCTCGGTGTCGTCGTCCTCGGCGTCGTCGCCCCCGTCGGGGTCCTCGTCCCCTGCGGCGTCGTCGGCCGGGGCGCCGCCGGCCGGGGTGCCCGTCTCCTCGGCTGAGTCGCCGCCGGCATCGTCGCTGGGCCGCTCCTCGGCGACCTCCGCCTCCTCCGCGAGGTCCTGCCCGGGCTCGTCGGCATGAGCGTCGCGACCGCCGTCCTGGGCGGTGCCGTGTCCGCGCTCTGCGCGCTCCGCGGCCTCGACCTTGGCGCGCAGGGAGCGGAACGTGGCGCGCGACCACGGGATCAGCGGTGTCGCGAGCACGCCCAACACCGCGGCGGTGGTCACCACGACCAGGGCGAGCAGCGGCAGCACCAGCGTGCTCATCTGGGGACCGAGGTGCACGAGGCGGCCATCGCCGAGGCCGCCCGTGGACAGCCCCGCCAGCAGCAGGCACGCGACGACGACCGTGAGGGGGTAGGCAGCCCAGGCGATGATCTGCTCGCGCCGCGCCAGACCCTCCACGTCCCGCACCAGGCGCACCGCGCCGAGGGCCACGGGCGCTGCGGGAAGGAGCATCAGCGCCCAGGTCCAGGCCGGGAAATCGGCCGGGCCGGGCAGGGCTCCGAGGAGGGGCAGGGCCGGCAGCACGCCGGTCTGCGCACCGGTCAGCGAGATGCCTGTCGCGGTGCCCACCCCCACGGTGCCGCCGAGCAGCACCGTCAGCGCCCACACCGCGATCAGCGGCAGCAGGGCGAGCTGGACCAGGGTCAGCACGAGACCCCCGATGATCCCCGGAGCGAGCCCGTCGAACAGCGCCGCCTGCGACGGCACCGACACCACCAGCAGCACCACCACCGTCGCCCCGCCCATCCAGAGCAGGCCGCCCACGGCGAGCACGGCCGAGCGGGCGATGTCCCCGTAGGGGGTGGGCAGCAGGTCGAGCACGCGCACCCCGGGCACGAACTCCGTCGGCTCCCGCCGCAGCGACCACAGCAGTCCGACGAGCCCGCCGAGCAGCGCGACCATGGCGCCGGAGACCAGTGCCGAGGTCACCACGGGCGCGGAATCGGCGCTGCGGCCCACGCTCGCCAGGACCGCGAGCCCGATCGCGTAGACCAGGGTGTACATCCCCAGGGCCGAGCCCACGTCGCGCAGCGCCCCGACACGGAGCACGCCGTCATCCCTCACGGGTCGCAGCGCGCGCCCCACCCGGCGCATGGACAGGGCGGACAGCCCCATCAGCAGGATCAGCAGACCGAAGGGGGTCAGGGTCACCGCACCGTCGATCACCCCGGTGGCCAGCACGATGCCGCCGCCGTGGCCCAGGATCAGCACGTTCAGCGCGATGAGGATCGCGTCCAGCGCGGTCGCGCTCGAGGCGGAAGCGGCGACCTGAGCGGCCAGTGCCGGCACGACCACCGCGGCGAGCGCGACGCCGAGGGAGGAGAGCGCACCGAGGACACCGCGGACCAGGGGTGTCGCGATGCTGTCGACCGTGCTGCTCACGCGGGGGCTCCTCGGTACTGGTCACGGCAGAGACGCGGGACCCGGGTCGGCCCCGCGGGCCCCATGGACGGGGCGCCGGTCCATGGTCGCACCTCCGGGCACCTGCTCCGCGCATCTGGGCGCGGGACACGGATCACGGCATCCAGCGGCCGGGGTGTCGCATAATGACGGGGATGTCTGCCCCGCTCCTGCCCTCCTCCGACGCCTCCACGGCGAAGCTGATCGTCCGCACCCTGCGCCTCGAGGAGCCCGTCGATCTGCTCGGGCACGTCCCCGTCGACGTCAGCGGTGCCTGGATCCGACACGGCCAGGGCTTCGTGGCCCGGGGCAAGGCGTGGTCGGTGCAGACCGCCGGAGCGCACCGGTTCGCGGCGGCGCGCGCCGCCTTCGGCGAGCTCGCGCAGAACGCCCGGGTCGACGACGAGGTGCGGGTGCGCACCAGCGGCCTGATCTGCCTGGGCAGCTTCTCCTACGCCGACGCCTCTGAGCGCCCCTCGACGCTGATCGTCCCGCGCGCTGTGCTCGGCGTGCACGACGGCGAGGCCTTCCTCACCGTCATCGGGGTCGACGAGGAGCCCGAGATGCCCACGTCCTGGAGGGACCTGTTCCCCTCCTCCCCCGTGCCACGGGAACCGCTGGGCGAGCTCGAGGTCGAGGCGGACCACACCCCGGACGAGTACCAGTCGCTGGTGCAGCAGGCGGTCGCCGAGATCCGGGAGGGTCGTGCCGCGAAGGTGGTGCTGTCCGAGCGGACCGCGGTGCGCTCGGCTCACCCGTTCGAGCCCGCGGTGATGCTGACCCGCCTGGCTCGGGCCTATCCCAGCACGTGGGTGTACCACCTGGAGGACATCGTGGGGGCGAGCCCGGAGATGCTCGCCCAGACCGAGGACGGCCGGGTCTTCTCCCGGGTCCTGGCCGGCTCCCGCCCGGTGGCCGACGACGGCGAGCTCGACGAGGTCGATCGCCGCGCGTTCCGCACGGACGCGAAGGAACTGTCCGAGCACGCCTTCGCAGTCGACTCCGTGGTGGATCGCCTCGCCGGCCTCGCGGAGCAGATCGACGTCTCCCCCGAGCCGTTCGTGCTGCGCCTGCCGGGGCTGGAGCATCTCGCCTCGGACGTCTCGGCGCGGCTGCGCGAGGGCACCACCAGCCTCGACGTCGCCTCGCGGCTGCACCCTTCGGCGGCCGTCTCCGGCACTCCGCGGGAGGAGGCCGACGAGATCATCGCGCGCCTGGAGCCGCAGGACCGCGGCGGCTACGCCTCCCCGGTGGGGTGGATGGACGCTCGCGGCGACGGGCAGTGGGCGATCGCGCTGCGGATGGCGCACCTGATCGATGAGCGCACCGTGGTGATGCAGGCCGGCGGCGGGCTCGTCGCGGCCTCGGACCCGGTCTCCGAGCATGCGGAGGCGCTCGCGAAATGCCGGCCGATGCTGCGGGCGCTGCGCGGCGACCAGCCCTCCTGAGGCGCGGCCCGCGCAGAGCCATCGCTGGTCAGCTGCCGCGGGTGCCGAGCGTGACCTGGACCGTCTGCACCGCGCCGTCGCGCACCACCTCGAGCGAGTGCTCCGAGTCGATCTCCAGGCCCCGCACCACGCCTGTCAGCGCTGCGGCGCCGCCGACGGGGATGTCATCGACCCCGATGATGAGGTCCCCGTCCCGCAGACCCGAGTCCGTGGCGGGGCTGTCCGGCTCGATGCCGACCACCTCGGCACCGCGGTAGGTGGCCGCACCGTCGGAGGCGGCACCATCGGTGGTCGTCACGCCGAGGAAGGCGTGCTCGGCGGTGCCGTCCTCCTGGAGCTGCTCGGCGATCATGATCGCGGTGCTCGAGGGGATCGCGAAGCCCAGCCCGATGCTGCCGGCCTGTCCCGAGCCGCCCGGGATCCCGGCGATCGCGGTGTTGATGCCGACCACCTGTCCGGCGGCGTCCACGAGGGGGCCGCCCGAGTTGCCGGGGTTGATCGCGGCATCGGTCTGGATCGCGGAGGAGTAGGTGGTGTCGGAGCCGTCGGCCTCCTCCCCCGAGGCCGTGACCGGTCGATCGATCGCGGAGACGATGCCGGTGGTCACGGTGTTCTCGAGGCCCAGCGGGGTGCCCAGCGCCATCACGGGCTGCCCGACCTCGACGGTGGTGGAGTCGGCGAAGGTGGCCGGCTGGAGCCCCTCGGGGGCGGAGTCCAGGCGGATGACCGCCAGATCGGTGGTGGCATCGGAGCCGACGATCGAGGCCGCATAGCTGAGCCCATCGCTGGTGGTGACCTGCAGCTCCTGCCCGCCGTCGACGACGTGGTCGTTGGTGAGGATGGTGCCCTGCTCGTCGAGGACCACGCCCGTGCCCTGGCTGGTGCCGCCGCCGGTGGCGACCTGGATCGCCACGGCGCTGGGCGAGACCTGCTCGGCGATCGTCGCCCAGTCCACGGCCTCGTCGCCGGGGACTGAGGCGGGCTGGGCCGGGGCGGAGGAGCCGGGCGCCTCCTGCGCGGTGCTGGTCTCGGGGTCCACGAGCTGGTCGTAGGCGATCACCCAGCCGAGCGTCGCGCCGCTGGAGAGCATCATGCCCAGCACGACGAGTGCGCCCACCCCGCCCCAGCCGGGGCCGCGGCGCCCGCCGCTCGAGGCCGACGGGGCGGGCTGCGGGGCCGGGGCAGGGCCGGAGCCGGGCGGGGGTGAGCTCACCGGGAGCGGCTCGGTGCGCTCCCACTGCGGCGGGGTCTGTGGCGCGGCCGCGGCGGGCAGCGGTGCGGGCTCGGCGGGCAGCGGGGCGGGCTCGGCGGGCAGCGGGGCGGGCT
>JAAZLF010000183.1 GCA_012799425.1 Actinomycetales bacterium
CGCGCCCTGCGGGCGGTGGGCCGATGAGCACCACCGCTGCGGCCATGCGGCCGCCGAGCTACTTCGCGACCGTCTCCAACGGCCGTCGCGCGCTGGATCTGCTGGTGATGACCACGCTGTTCCTGCTCGCACTGCCCGGATTCCACCACGTCTACGGCGGGATCCAGTACTACCTGACCGGCGTGATGGCCCTTGTGCTGGGCACGCTGATCGCGCTGATCGGCGCACGGTGGCGCTGGGGGCCGCTGCGGATCACCCCGGCGCTGCTGCTGGTCTACTTCCTGTTCGGCCCGATGTTCGCCGCGCCCACCCGCGCGATCTGGGGCGTGATCCCCAGTCCGGGTGCACTCTGGGAGCTGCTCAAGGCACCGATCTCCAGCTGGAAGTCAGTGCTGACGCTGGCCCCGCCCGTGGGGGCCGCGCAGGGTGTGCTGTCCGTGGTCTGGATCAGCGTGCTGCTGCTGGCGCTGCTGGGGATGAGCGTGGTGATGCGCTCGCGCCTGTACGTGCTGGCATGGCTGTTCCCGCTGGCCCTGGTGGGCGTGACGATCGTCTTCGGCACGGACCAGTCCTTCCTGGCCGTGCCGCGCGGGGTCCTCTACGCGATCATCTCCATCGCGTGGCTGACCTGGAGGTTCGAAGCCGGTCGCCTGTCCAGCGCACGCTCCACGATCATCTCCGACTCCGTGCGGCCGGGATCGTGGCAGAATCCGGTGCTGCGACGCCGCGTGATCGGCGGTGCGCTGATCATGGCTCTCGCCGGCGGCAGCGCGGTGGCGGCCCAGTCGCTGCTGGACCCGCCCGCAGGCAGCATTCGCTACGCGGCGCGCGACAACATCACCCCGCCCTTCGACCCGCACCAGTACGTCTCTCCCCTGACCGAGTTCCGGGGCTACCTGAAGAACCAGCGCAGCGAGACCCTGTTCACCATCAGCGGGGTCAGCAGCGGCGACCAGATCCGGCTCGCGACGATGGACTACTACGACCTCCAGGTCTACAACGTCGCCAGCAGCGAGGACAGAGACAGCGCCTCGGGGGCCTTCCTGCGCACCGCCCCGGGGGTCGACCTCCACGACAGCAGCGGACAGGAGCAGACCTCCGCGGTGACGATCGGTGCCTACACCGGGGTCTGGCTGCCCACGATCGGTGATCGCACCCACCGCATCGATCTCCAGGACATGTCCCAGGAGCGCTCGAGCGCGACCGCGGAGAACCTCTACCTCAACGAACAGTCGCAGACCGCGGTGAACTCGACCGGTGCGCGCGCCGGGGACAGCTACGAGCTCTCCTACGAGCCGTATACGGAACCGACGTCGGAACAGCAGCGCACCGCGAAGTTCGCCGAGATCGAGCTGCCCACCAACATGCCGCTCGAAGAGGTCACGTCCGTGGCCGAGGAGTGGGCCGGTGGCTCCGACTCCGACTTCGAGAGGTTCCAGCACCTGTCCCGCTCGGTGAAGATGGACGGCTTCTACTCCAACGGTCTCGAGGACAGCTTCGCCTCGCTGTCCGGACACGGCGCCAGCCGCCTGATGGCGATGCTCGAGGACGTCGGGTTCGACGAGGACTCACCCGACGCCCAGCCGGAGGGACGGATCGGGGATGAGGAGCAGTACGCCGTCCTCACCGCGGTGCTCGCCCGGTCGATCGACATCCCCGCCCGAGTGGTGATGGGATTCGAGGTCCCGGAGGGCCAGGAGGGATCCGTCGAGATCACCGGCGAGCACGTCACCGCGTGGGTCGAGGTGGCCTTCGAGGACATCGGCTGGGTGCGCTTCGATCCCGTGCCGGACGAGGACGACGAGCCCACCGAGCCTGAGCCCGACGAGGTGGAGAAGCCGCTCCCGCAGGTCGCGCAGCCGCCGCCCCCGCCGGCCGAGCCTCCCAGCCCGCCTCCCGGCGCGATGAGCGAGGGCAACGAGGATGAGGACGAGCCGCTCGAGGACGGCATCTCGTGGGCGGTCTACCTCGGCCTCGGTGCGGCCCCGGTGCTGCTGCTGGCGCTGGCGATCCTCGCCGTGATCGGCGCGAAGGCCCTCAGGCGCAGTCGCCGGCGCACCCGCGGCGCGCTCCCGGTGCGGATCGACGGCGGATGGCAGGAGATCCTGGACCTGATGACCGACGCGGGCCGGGCGCCCGACCCCGTGCGGACCCGCGCGGAGACGGCAGCGCTCCTGGAGGCCGACATCCCCGCGATGGGTGCTCTGACCCTCGCCGGCCGGGCGGATCGTGCGGTCTTCGGCCCCGACGATCTCCCGGAGGGCGTCGTGGACGAGTACTGGAGGCATGTCATGGCGGCGCGGCGTACCATGTCCGCGGCGATGCCGTGGCACAAGCGGGTCCGCACCGCCCTGTCGCTGCGATCCTTCCGCCGCAGATCCGCGCAGAGGCGTGCTGAGCGACGGCGCACGCGGGCCAACGCCCGTGCGCGGGCCAAGGCGCTGCGACGCACGGAGGCGATGCGCCGTCGCCGCTCCTCCCATCGAGGGACCGTGAAGAAGACGAGGCTGTCGAAGAAGGGCCGAGCGTGATGAGTCAGACCCGATACTGCAGCACCTGCGGGGCCCTGCTGTCCGAGGGCGCGGCGATCTGCGGGGAGTGCGGAGCGCGCTATCTGGCCTCGCCCTATGAGCGTCGCGCCACCGACATGCCGGGGGCCTGGTCGCAGGCCCCCGCACCGCGGAGCCGCGACCTCGGCCACGCCAGCGGCGACAGCCCGCAGGATGACGGCATCGAGCTGATCTCCCGCGAGTCCCTCATCCCCGCGAAGCCCGGCGAGACATCGCTGCGCTCGCCGGAACAGTACGATCAGATGATGGTCACCCAGCCTCCGATGAACCAGACAGGACCGGGGCCCGCGCCGGGCATGCCCGATGGGCCGGGCTCCGCCGCGCCTGCGTCCGGTGCGCCGTCGGCGGGAGCGCCGATGGCGTACCCGCTGGATGGCTGCGCCCCCGCGTCACCGCTCAAGCGGCTCCTGGCCGCCCTTGCGGATTCGGTGATCGCCGTGCTGGTGCTCGCGCCGCTGATGGTCGGGGGGATCCTCGCCGCGGTCGCGGACGAGCCCGGCCTGCTGCCGCTCATCCTGATCGGGGTGGGGGCGGCGCTGCCCGCCGCCTATGCCCTGCTGATGATCTGGCTGGTCGGCGCCAAGGGATTCTCCCTGGGCAAGCTGATCTTCGGACTGCGGGTCACGCGTGAGGGTGTGGGCGGGTCCCTCGGCTTCGTACGTGCTCTGGGCCGAGCGGTCCTGTACGGGCTCGTGCCGCCGATCATGGCGCTGTCGATCTTCATCGACCCCGAGAGGCATCTGCGCGGATTCCACGACAGGATCATCGACTCCGTGGTCACGGACATCAAGCAGGGGCGCAACCCGATGCGGCCGCGCCCCGACGACTTCGAGCGCGAGAGCGCCGAGCACTACCTCGGAGCCCCGTCGGTCGCGGTCTCCACCCATCAGAACCTGCTCTCCGAGCCGGGTGCCGTGTGGAAGGACGAGTCGGGCCGCGCGCCGGCACAGCCATCGGCCGCCGGATCCGGGGCCTGGGGCGGGCACCCCCAGATGGCTCCGAGCCCGTACGCACCACCCGTCTCGGGCACCTCCGCGCCGGAGGCCCCGCTGCGAAGCGGCGGCTGGGACGCAGCGGATCCGGCCCCGGAGCCTCCGACGGCCTGGGGCGGCGAGGGCGCTTGGGAGCCCCCGCCGGTCGAGCCGCTGCCGCCGTCGCAATCGTGGGACCTGCCGGCTGCACCGTCGCAGGGGTGGGGCCAGTCCTCTGCCCCGCAGCAGTGGGATCAGCCTGCCGCCCCCGCACAGGGCTGGGCCCCGCCCGAGCCCCCGCTGGGCCAGGCACCCCACCAGGCCCAGAGCCCGGCTGCTCATGAGCCGGCAGGTGCTCCCAGCGAGCTGACCGGGGACGCATGGAATTCCGAGGTGGACGAGCAGACCCGGCTCAGCGTGCCGGATGAGCCGCTCGGAGATCTCGAGCAGACCCGTATCACGCCGGCGCGTATCCCTGCGGTCAAGAAGCTCCGGCTGATCACCGACGATGGTGCCGAGCGCATCGTCGAGAACGCCGTGGTCATCGGCCGGAACCCCTCGGCACCGGGGGAGGAGGTGCTGTTCGTGATGAAGGACGACACCCGGTCGGTCTCCAAGGCTCATCTGCTGGTCGACGGGAAGGGCGACGACATCACGGTCACCGATCTGGGATCCACCAACGGCTCGACGATCCTGCGCGAGGACGGCAGCCGGGAGAACCTGGTGCCGAACTCGCCGACGGTGCTGCCCACCGGTGCTCAGCTCACGCTCGGGGACCGGACGCTGTCCGTGGAGAGGGCGCAGTGATCGACCGCTCGCTGTCCGATCCGGACCTCACCGGCACGATCCGGGTTGTCTCCGCCGCCGCCACGCATGTGGGCCATGTGCGCGCCACCAACGAGGACAGCATCCTCAACGCCTCGCCGATCTACCTGGTCGCTGACGGCATGGGCGGCCACAATGCGGGCGAGGTCGCCAGCGCGATCGCCGTCGAGGAGTTCGAGAAGCTCACGATCCAGGAGAACGTGACCGTCGAGCAGCTGGGCGAGGCGCTGCGCTCAGCGGCCGTCCGCATCGGGGAGCTCGGGGGCGAGTCCACCCTGGGGGCCGGCACGACGGTCGCGGTGGTCGCGACGATGGTGCTGGACGGCGTGGGCTACTGGGTGGTGCTGAACCTGGGCGACTCCCGTGTCTATCGTCTCTCCGGCGAGATCTTCGAGCAGGTGAGCGTGGACCATTCCGTGGTCCAGGAGCTGATGTACCGCGGAGAGCTGACCGCCGAGCAGGCGAGGACCCACCCCTACCGCCACATGGTCACCCGTGCCCTGGGAGCGGGACCGGAATCAGACCCGGACTACTGGCTGATCCCTGCAGAGGCGGGGGACAGGATGCTGATCTGCTCGGATGGTCTGACCGGCGAGGTCGACGACACCGCCATCGAGAAGCTTCTGCGCAGCCCCGCGGACGTGCGCACGCTCAGCCAGGACCTCGTGGGCCGTGCCCTCGACGGCGGCGGACACGACAACATCAGCGTGGTCATCGTCGAGGCGGTCGAGATCGTCGGGCAGTCCTGCGTCGCAGAGGCGACGACAGGACGGCCGGCGGCCGGGACGCCGGACGGCTCGCTCGAGATCGACGAGGACACCCTCCCGCGAGCACTTCGTGACAGCGGCGATACGAGATGATGAGCGAGGTGAGCGGCGCGGAGGCCCAGAACCTGCTCGGGATCGGCACCTGGGTGAGGCAGGGGCCGGCCATCCTGGTGACCCGGCAGAACGCCTGGGTGGTCCTGGTCCCCGGCACACGCAAGCAGGTCACGGAAGCCGCCTGGCAGGTGCTCGAGCGGGCCCCCGCCCCGGAGGAGTTCCTCGACGCACTCGTCGAGGCCGCCGAGCTCGAGAGCGCCGAGAAGATCAAGGCGCTGCTGTTCGGCTTCCACGACGGCACCTCCGCCACCTTCGGGGTCAAGGGGACGACCCCGATCGCCGTCTACACTGCGGAGGGTTCGCAGCAGATCGCAGGCACGAAGGAGGAGCCCTTCGTGCTGAGGTCCGTCGAGGGGGTCCGGCGCACGGCGTTCGGCGACCTGCCCGCGGAGGACTCCCTCGGCCTGCCCCGGGTGGTGGCGGGCATCGTCCCCGTGCGCGGATTCGTCCATGCCACGGTCGATCCCGCAGAGCTCGCCGAGGACGAGCGCGCGGCGCTGGCCGAGCAGGTCGAGGAGGATGGGCGCTCCATCGAGGATCCGGAGGCGAAGAAGGCCCGCGCCGCAGCACCGAAGCCACCCTCGCCGCCGGCCGCCGGCACCGCCTCGTCTCCCCGGGTCAAGCTCCCGACCGCCGACAGGGCGCCGGGTGCGATGCCGCCCTCGCTCTCCCGCGGAGGATCAGCCCAGGCGCAGTCCCGCTCCGCCGAGCCCGAGCCGACGTCCTCGGCGCCGAACATGTTCGACGGACTCTTCGCCGAGCGGCCCGCAGCTCCCGCAGCCCCCGCACCCGCTGCAGCATCTGAACCCGATGCGACGCCCGCCCCGGCCGCGACCTCCGCGCAGCCCGCGCCCGCAGCAGGGACGACCCCGGGCCCGGCTCCCGCCGACACCGGTTCTTCGGTCACCCCCTCCGCGCCCGGCACCGCAGCCGCGTCGATACCGGACCAGACGCCAGCGGCTGCGCCGGCGCCCAAGCGACGCCTGGTCAGCAGCTCGTTGTTCGATCGCGGCCGACGGCCTGCGCCCGCGTCGACCTCCACCCCCGCACCGGCCTCACCCGCGACACCGCCTGCCGCGACGCGGCCCGCCCCGGTGCCGGCCCCGACGCCCCCCGCCGCGATCCCCACCCCCGAGCCGCCGGAGGAGGACGAGCTCACCTCTCCTCCCACCCAGGTCGCACCGATCGACGACGACTTCGCGTCTGCCCCCACCGAGATTGCCCCGATCGACGACGGCGAGCACGAAGACCCGGCTGTCGTGCCGCCGGCACCACGGCGCCGGCCGACACCACCGCAGGCCGCCGGCGACCTCGAGAACGCCGGCGCCTATGACGACCTGTTCGGCAAGACCGTCTTCCGTCGCATCGAGGATGCCGCCGTGCGGCGCCCCGAGGAGGACGGCGAGGAGCAGGACCCGCAGCCGTCGGCCGGCCCGTCGGCCGCGACCCCGCCCCCCGCACCGGGCGCGACCCCGCCCCCCGCACCGGCTGCGGCCCCTGCGGCGAGGGAGCCCGAGCCCGAGACCGTCCCG
>JAAZLF010000184.1 GCA_012799425.1 Actinomycetales bacterium
AAGGGGCACCGGTGGGTGGGTTGGGGGTGGGGTGGGTGAGTGGGGGTGCGCCCCGGACCTGGCCCCGGTGCGGGGTGCGGGGCGGGGTGCGGAGACCGGGGGCGCCGGGTACCGGGTACGGGGTCAGTCCTCGATCTGACAGAGGACGGCGCCGGCGGAGACCGTCGCACCGATCTCGGCGTTCAGGGACTTCACCACACCGGAGCGGTGCGCGGTGATGGGCTGCTCCATCTTCATCGCCTCGAGCACGACCAGCAGGTCGCCATCGGCGACGGTCTGTCCCTCCTCGGCGACGACCTTCACGATCGTGCCCTGCATCGGCGCGGGGACGCTGTTGCCGCCCGCCGCGGCACCTTCGGCGCCGCGATGCTGACGCTTGCGACGCTGGCGCACCGGAGCCTGCGGGGCGCGCAGGGAGGCGGGCAGGCTGATCTCGACCTTGCGGCCGTCGACCTCGACCACCACCGATTCACGGTCCTCCGGCTCCTCGGGCTGCGACGGCAGCGGCGCGGCGGGCAGGTCGTTGTCGAACTCCGTCTCGATCCAGCGCGTGTGCACCGAGAAGGGCTCCTCGACGTCCGCGGGGGCGAAGGCCGGATCCTCGACCACCGTGCGGTGGAACGGCAGGACCGTCGGGATCCCCTCGATCCGGAACTCGGCCAGGGCACGGCGGGAGCGCTCGAGCGCCTCCTGGCGCGTGGCACCGGTGACGATGAGCTTGGCGAGCATGGAGTCGAACGCTCCGGAGATCTCATCCCCCGCGCGCACACCGGACTCGATGCGGACGCCAGGGCCCGAGGGCACCTCGTAGCGCTGGATCTTCCCGGGGGCGGGCATGAAGCCGCGACCCGGATCCTCGCCGTTGATCCGGAACTCGAAGGAGTGGCCCCGCACCACAGGGTCCTGGTCGCTGATGCGCTCGCCAGCGGCGATGCGCAGCTGCTCGCGCACCAGGTCCACGCCCGCGACCTCCTCGGTCACCGGGTGCTCGACCTGGAGGCGCGTGTTGACCTCGAGGAAGGAGATCGTGCCGTCCTTGCCGACCAGGAACTCGCAGGTGCCTGCCCCGACGTACCCGGCCTCTCGCAGGATCGCCTTCGATGAGGAGACGAGCTGGGCGTTCTGCTGAGCCGTGAGGAACGGCGCGGGCGCCTCCTCGACCAGCTTCTGATGGCGGCGCTGCAGCGAGCAGTCGCGGGTGGAGACCACCTGGACGTTGCCGTGCACGTCCGCCAGGCACTGGGTCTCCACGTGGCGGGGCGAGTCGAGGAAGCGCTCGACGAAGCATTCCCCGCGGCCGAAGGCGGCGGTGGCCTCACGGACGGCGGAGTCGAACAGCTCACGGACCTCGGACTCCTCACGGGCCACCTTGAGGCCGCGACCGCCGCCGCCGAAGGCCGCCTTGATCGCGATCGGCAGGCCGTGCTCGCGCGCGAAGTCCACCACCTCGTCGGAACTCTTGACCGGGTCCTTGGTGCCGGCCACCAGCGGTGCCCCGGCCTTCTTCGCGATGTGGCGGGCGGAGACCTTGTCGCCGAGCTTCTCGATGGCCTCCGGGGGCGGGCCGATCCAGATCAGCCCGGCGTCGATGACGGCCTGGGCGAAGTCGGCGCGCTCGGAGAGGAAGCCGTACCCGGGATGGATCGCGTCGGCCCCGGAACGGTGGGCGATGTCGAGGATCTTGTCGACCACGAGGTATGAGCTGGCGGCGGTCGAGCCGCCCAGGGCGTAGGCCTCGTCGGCGACCTGCGTGTGCAGGGCGTCGCGGTCGGGATCGGCATACACCGCGACCGAACGGAGCCCGGCGTCCCGGCAGGCTCGTGCGACCCGCACCGCGATCTCTCCACGGTTGGCGATGAGCACCGTGGACAGCGGGCGGGGCTTGGAGGAGCGTGCGGGCATGGGCGAGGGTTCCTTCCGGGAGTCAGCAGGGGTCGAGTCTAGTACCGAGGACGCTCAGTCGGCGCCAGGGCCCGCGGGGAGCTCGGGGCCGGCTGCGGTCCACAGCTGGTGGACTCCCAGCCCGATCTCCCCGAGCAGACGGCGCAGCAGGGGCAGGGAGAGCCCCACCACGGTGTGCGGGTCGCCCGCGATGCGCTCGACGAAGGGTCCGGCCGCGCCGTCGATCGCGAAGCCGCCGGCCAGGCCGAGGGGCTCCCCGGTGGCGACGTAGGCCTCGATCTCCTCGTCGGAGAGCTCGGCGAAGGTCACCTCGCAGCTCGCGGTCGCCCCGAAGGTGGCGCCGGTGCCGCCGTCGGCCTCATCACGGTCGTCGACCAGCCAGTGGCCGGAGTGGAGCACGCCGGTGCGCCCGCGCATCGCGCGCCAGCGGTCCCGGGCCCGCTCGGGGGTGTGCGGCTTGCCGATCACCTCGCCGTCGAGCTCGAGCATCGAATCGCAGCCGAGCACCACGTAGCCGCCGTCGCTGCGGGCGGTCGCGGCCTGCGCCTTCTCGCGTGCCAGCAGCAGCACCTCATC
>JAAZLF010000185.1 GCA_012799425.1 Actinomycetales bacterium
ACTGGATGGCCGCCAGGACACCGGTGAGGATGAACAGGCAGACCGAGACCGCAGAGGCGAAGCCGAAGTCGGCTCCGGAGCCGCCGAAGGCGATGCGGTAGACCATCGAGATCAGGATGTCCGTGGCCCCGCGGCCCGAGCCGTCGGGGAAGGGACCACCGCCGGTGAGCAGCTCGATCGCGTTGAAGTTGTTGAAGTTGAAGGCGAAGGAGGACACCAGCAGCGGCGCCACCGCCACCAGCAGCAGCGGGAGCACGATCTTCGAGGTCGCCTGGAGCGGGGAGGCGCCATCCATGCGGGCGGCCTCCGTCAGCTCATCGGGGATCGCCTGCAGCGCGCCGGTGGAGACGATGAACATGTACGGGAAGCCCATCCACAGGTTCGTCAGCAGCACCGCCACCTGCGCGAGCGTCGGGTCGCCGAACCAGTTGAGGTTCAGCCCCAGCGTCTGGTTGATCAGACCGAACTCCTGGTTGTAGAAGTTCGACCAGACCAGCAGGGAGATGAAGCCCGGGATCGCGTACGGCATGATCAGGATCGAGCGGTAGACACGGCGCCCCTTGAGCCGCTGATCGTTGAGGATCAGGGCCAGCGCGAAGCCCAGCGCGAAGGTCAGCAGCACGGAGCCGGCCGCGAACACGAGAGTCCAGACGAAGGCGGAGAAGAACTGCCCGGCCACGGTGGGGTTGGTCAGCAGCCGCTCGTAGTTCGACAGGCCCACGCTCTGCAGCCAGCTCTGCGAGAAGGCGCGCTCGCCGTCGGAGTCCACGAAGTACTCCTCGTCGCCGATGATCCCGACGGTGTAGACCTCGCCGGTGGACGTGTCGGTGATGGTGTCGGAGTCCTCGTCGTACTGCAGCACCGTGGTGCCGACGAAGGCCTGGTTCACGCCGAGGGGGCGGACGGCGGTGGAGTCGTCCACCGGGACGGTGAGCTCCATCAGCTCGTTGTAGACGGCGTTGACCTCGCTCGCGTCCAGCACGGTCAGCCCATCGACCTCGGCGACGCGGCCGTCGACGACGGTGACATCGCCGCCGGGGACCTCCTCGAGCGCGTTCTCGGCGTCGCCGCGGTGGACGGTGCCGTCGCCGGGGTCGACCAGGAAGAGCTCGAACGGGCCCTCGGCAGCGGTGCCCGAGGTCGCCACGGTCATGGCGTAGCGCGGGGCGTCGGGGCTCTGCTGCACCGAGTTGGCCACGATCGAGCCGATCGCCTGCTCCTTGGAGCCACGGGTGCCGTCACCGTAGTTGGTGAACGAGTAGCCGACCGTGAGGGCGATCGGCAGGATCAGGAACACCGCGAGGAGGAACGATCCCGGGAAGAGGTACTTGCCCGGCACGAATCGCTTGGTGGAGTACAGGACGAAGATCCCTGCCGCGGCGAGCAGGAGCACGCCCAACCACATCCAGGACTGCTGGGAGATCAGCACCGGGGCGATGAACACCGTCAGCGCGAGGGTGATGCCGAGCACCAGCACGCGGGTGACCACGGCCGGGACCGACGTGGAGCGTGTCCGGTGCGCAGGAGCATGCGTCGAGGTCATGGGGCGGCTGAGCCTTTCAGGCGAACAGGGGCGGGTGGAGCCGGAGCGGAGGGCGAGAGGGCAGGGACCCGATCCGCCGTGGCGGTCCGC
>JAAZLF010000186.1 GCA_012799425.1 Actinomycetales bacterium
CCCGCCATGACCCCACAGACTCCTCGCCGTCGGCGTCCGCCCGGCCTGCGTGATGTCGCCGAGCTCGCCGGGGTGTCCATGAAGACGGTCTCCAACGTCGTCCACGGCTACGCCCGGGTGCGGCCGGAGACCCGCGAGCGGGTGCAGGCGGCGATCGAGCGCACCGGCTACCGGCCACAGCTCGCGGCGCAGCAGCTGCGCACCGGTGCCAGCGGCATCGTCACCCTCGCCCTGCCCTCTTTGACGTTCAGCTACTTCTCCGACATCGCACAGCACTTCATCGACCAGGCCCAGGAGCGGGGCCGCACGGTGGTGCTGCACAGCACGTCCGCCGGCCGCGAGCAGGAGGTGGAGGTGCTCGAGGGCTTCAAGCGCCGCCTGGGCGACGGAGTCATCTTCAATCCACTGCTGCTCGAGGAGCAGTACTTCCGCTCGGTGGACGAACTGCCCCAGCCCACCATGCTGATCGGCGAGCACATCCCGGACCGGGATCTGCCCGCCGGCTCGGACTACGTGCGGGTCGACAACACCCGGGCCACCTCCGATGCGACCGACCACCTCCTGGAATCCGGGCGGCGGACCTTCGCCTTCGTGGGAGACCTGCCCACCGACGATCCGACGCGGCACCCGCACGGCTCGGCGCCGCTGCGGATCGACGGGTTCCGCCGCTCCCTGGCGCGCCACGGCCTGAACCCCGATCGCGCCCCGCTGCAGAGGGTCGAGAACTGGCACCGCCACGACGGCCGCAGCGCCGCGCACGTGCTGCTCGACGAACACCCGGACGTCGACGCCATCGTGTGCGCGAACGACGAGCTGGCGCTGGGTGTGCTGGCCGGACTGCGCGAGCGGGGCAGGCGCGTCCCGCAGGACGTCGGCGTCGTGGGGTACGACGACTCCCCCGAGTCGCCCTACTCCTTCCCGCCGCTGACCACCATCAGCCCGGACAAGACGTTCCTGGCCCGCATCGCCCTGGACATGCTCATCGAACGCATCGACGGCTACGACGGGCCTCCGCGGATCGTGACGACCCCGCACCAGCTCGTCGTGCGCGACTCCTCGCGCGCGGCGACGCTCGAGATCTGAGCTCAGTCACCCGACCCCGCTGGTCACGGCGCTGCAGCGCGCCTCTCGCCGCCCCCGAGCCCCCGCCCTCCCAGCCCGGCCGCTTGCCCCAGCGCTTTACAACGCTGTAATATCTGCGCCGGGCCGCCTGTTCGACGCAGAAACAAGCGGTCACATGCAGATTTTCCCTCCCGCAGGACGGAACACCATGAAACGACGCAGTTTCCTCGCGGCCTCCGCCGCGGCTGCCGGGCTCGCCACCTCAGGATGCGGCAACCTCGCCAGCTCCGACCCCGGCACACTCACCTTCATGTTCCGCGGTGGCATCGCGGAACGCGAGGCATACAACCAGGCCATCGTCGAGTTCGAGCGCCAGAACGGCGTCACGGTGAACGTCATCGTCACCGAAGGGGATCAGTACGCCACCAAGCTCCAGGCCGCGATCCTGGGCCGGAAGACCCCGGATGTCTTCTACTTCGACTCCGGCACGCTGAAGCCGTACGTGATCAACGATGTACTCGCCGACCTGACACCGCATCTCGAGGACGCCGGGACCGCAGTGGACGAGATCTGGCCGCTGGGCACCGAGCTGTACCGCTTCGACGGCACCACCCAGGGGACCGGGCCCCTCTACGGGCTGCCCAAGGATCTGGGCCCCTTCTCCTTCGGCTACAACCGCACAATGTTCGAGGAGGCCGGGATCCCGCTGCCGGACCCGGAGGTGCCCTACACCTGGGAGGAGTTCCTCGAGGTCTGCCGCGAGCTCACCCGCGACCTCGACGGCGACGGGGCGCTGGACCAGTGGGGCACAGGGCTGAACGTCACCTGGAACCTCCAGCCGCTGGCGTGGTCGAACGGCGCGGACTGGTCCGATCCGCAGGGGCGGACGGTCACCGTGGACACTCCCGAGTTCGCCGAGGCCCTCCAGTTCTTCGCCGATCTGCAGAACGTCCACGAGGTGACCCCCTCGATCGCCGAGTCGCAGACCATGGACACCTACCAGCGCTGGATGCGCGGCCAGATCGCCTTCTTCCCGGTCGCGCCCTGGGACCTGTCCACCTACCGTGACCTCGACTTCGACTGGGACCTGCTCCCCTACCCCGTCGGCTCCACCGGGCAGACGGCCAGCTGGATCGGGTCGCTGGGGATCGGGGTCGCCAAGAGCTCGGCCGATCCCGCGATGGCCGCCCGCCTGGCGGCCTTCCTCTCCGCGGACCCGCAGACCCAGCAGCTGCTGGTCGACGCCGGGATCCAGATCCCGAACATCCGCTCGACCGCCCTCGAGTGGGCGCAGGACGACAGCTACATGCCGGTCAACAAGGCCGAGATGATCCGGATCGTCGAGGACTACGGCCGGCCGCTGCCGGGCTACAACACCTACAACGCCGAGTGGTACCAGGAGTTCTTCACCAACATCCAGCCGGTCCTGGACGGAGACCGGACCGCCCAGGACTACGTCACCTGGGTCCAGCCGCGGATGCAGAAGCTGCTCGACGCCGCGAACCGCCAGGAACGGATCGACAAGGGGGATCACCGATGAGCATCCTGCGCACCGAGGAGCCGCGCACCCGCCGCTCCTCCCCGCCCGCACCGCCTGCTCCCGCCGGCGGCACCTCCACTGCCCTGCACCGCAGCGAGCGCCGCTGGGCGGCCCTGTTCGTCGCCCCGGTGACCCTCGGCTTCGCCCTGTTCGCAGTGCTGCCGTTCCTGTTCTCGCTGTACACCGCCTTCACGAACTGGAACGGGCTGAGCGCCCCCACCTTCACCGGCCTGGAGAACTTCCGGCTGATGATGGCCGACGGGTATTTCTGGCAGTCCCTGTGGAACACCTTCTTCCTCCTGATCGGGATCCCGATCGGGCTGTCGATCTCGCTGGTGCTCGCGATGGCGATGAACCGCCGGATGCCCGGCCGCTCGCTGTTCCGCGTCATCTACTACCTGCCGGTGGTGACCTCCCTGGCCGCCATCTCGATCCTGTGGCAGTGGGCGTTCAACGGTGACTTCGGCCTGATCAACCAGGGCCTGGCGCTCATCGGCATCGACGGCCCGAACTGGCTCATGGACGCCTCGACCTCGAAGCCCGCGCTGGTGCTGATGATGGTGTGGAAGGGGCTGGGCTTCTCGATGCTGCTCTACCTCGCCGCGCTGCAATCGGTGCCCCGATCGCTGTACGAGGCCGCCGAGCTCGACGGCGCAGGCTCCCTCGGCGTCTTCCGCCACATCACTCTGCCGATGCTGCGCCCGGTCACCTTCTTCCTGGTGGTCACCAACATCATCGGGGGTTCGCAGGTGTTCACCGAGGTCAACATCATGACCCCCAACGGCGGCCCCGAATTCTCGACCGCCACCATCGTCTGGTACATCTGGCAGAAGGGCTTCCAGAACCTTCAGCTGGGGTACGCGACCGCGATGAGCCTGGCGCTCGGGCTCATCGTCTTCGTCATCACGCTCATCCAGTTCCGGATGAACGCCCGCGCCTCGTTCTCGGTGGAGTGAAGCCATGAACCGTCACCACTCGTACCGCCTGGCCAATGCCCTGGTCATCATCCTGCTGAGCCTCGGCTCGGTGCTGATGCTCGCCCCGCTGCTGTGGATGCTGTCGACCTCGCTGAAGACGATGGACGGAGTCTTCGAGCTGCCGCCCCAGTGGGTCCCGGATCCGATCGTCTGGGAGAACTACCTGCGCATCTGGGAGGCCGGACCGCTGCTGTCCGGTATCCGCAACAGCGTGATCGTCTCGCTCACGGTCACCGTGATCGGCACCCTCACCTCCTCGATGGCGGCCTTCGCCTTCTCGAAGATGCGCCTGCCCGGCAAGAACGGGCTCTTCCTGGCGATCCTGGGCGGGATGATGATCCCGTTCCCGGCGCTGATGATCCCCACCTTCATGATCTTCGCGCAGATCGGCTGGGTGGACACCCTGCTGCCGCTCATCGTGCCGGGCCTGCTGGGGAACATCATGATGGTGTTCTTCCTGCGCCAGTACCTGCACAACGTGCCCGATTCGCTGGTGGAGGCCTCCCTCATCGACGGGGCGACCTATCCGCAGATCTTCTGGCGGATCATCTTCCCGCTGATCCGTCCCGCGATCGCGGCGCAGTTCATCCTGTGGTTCATGGCCGTGTGGAACGACTACCTCGGCCCGATCATCTACCTGAACTCGGAGAACGTGCAGACCCTGCAGCTGGTGATCGCCAACTTCAACGCCACCTACGCGATCCAGACCGACTACCCGCTGATCATGGCCGCCTCGCTGGTGGCGCTGCTGCCCGTCCTCGTGGTCTTCCTGATCTTCCAGCGCCAGATCATCGAGTCGATCGCGCTGACCGGGTCGAAGGGCTGAGCCGGTGAGCCACCGGCTGATGACCTGGCTGCAGCTGGCCACCCGCCTGGTCCTGGTGCAGGTCATGATGGCGGCGCTGACGGTGCTGGGCCTGGGCGTGCTCGGCGCGGCACCGGCGGCGACCGCGGCGGCCCGCGTAGCAGGACCGATCCGCCGCGACGAGGCGATCCCGGTGGTGGGCACGATGTGGCGCACCTGGCGCAGCACCTTCTGGCGCGCGAACCTCGCCGCGGCTCCCGCGGCGGTGCTGGCCGTGGCCGCGGCCGGGAATCTGGCGCTGCTCGCCGTCGGCGGCGTGGAGGTCCCTGCGCCGGCCGGCACGCTGCTCGCCTCCCTCTCCGCGCTGACCGGGCTGCTCGCCGTGCTCGTGTGGCTGATCGCCGCAGTGCTCGGCGGCGAGGCGGGGAGCACGCCCGGTCAGGTGCTGCGCGCCGCAGTGCTGCTGCCGCTGGCCACCCCCGGCACGGCACTGTCGATGCTGGTCACGCTCGCAGGCGTGGCGCTGATCGTGACGACCGTCCCGGTGCTGGGGGCGCTGTGCGGGGCGTCGGCGGTGATGCTGCTGATGGAGCTGCTCGTCTCCACCCGGCGCCTGCTCCTGCGGCACCGCCTCGCACGGGCCTGACGCCGCGGCGTCGACGGCGCGTCGTGGCGCCTGTGCGTCGGCCCTCACCCGTGAGCCCTTCCCCCGAACGCACCCCTCGTCGATGGGAGTATGGACCTCATGTCAGAACCCTCCCGTCCGGGCCCGCCGCGTCCGCCCACGCTGCGCGATGTCGCCGAGCTCGCCGGGGTCTCCATCAAGACCGTCTCGAACGTGGTCAACGACTATCCGCATGTGCGGGCCTCCACGCGGGAGCGGGTGAAGGAGGCGGTCCTCACCGTGGGCTACCGCCCGCAGGCGGCGGCGCAGCAGCTGCGCACCGGGGCCAGCCGCATGATCACGCTCGCGCTGCCGTCGCTGAAGTTCACCTACTTCTCCGACCTCGCGCAGGACTTCATCGACGAGGCGCAGCTGCGCGGTCAGACCGTCATGCTGCACTCGACCTCCGCCGGCCGCGACGAGGAGCGCAACGTCCTCAACGGCTTCAAACGGATCATCGGCGACGGGCTCATCTTCAACCCGCTGCATCTCGAGGAGGATCTGTTCGAGCGGATGGAGCGCACCCCGCAGCCCACGGTCTTCATCGGCGAGCACCTGCCCGAGACCCTCCCCTCCGGCTGTGACTACGTGAAGATCGACAACGCCGCCGCCTCACGTGACGCGACAGCCCATCTCCTGGCCGGGGGTCGTCGGCGCATCGCCTTCATCGGCGCCATCGAGTCCCCGCAGGGCAAGCAGCCGCACAGCTCGGGCACCCTGCGGCGCGACGGCTACCTGACCGCTCTGGAGGAGCATGGCCTGGGCGCCGAGGCCGCGATCGTGCAGGCCGTCGAGGACTGGCACCGGCACGACGGCGCGGAGGGCGCGGAGCAGCTGCTGCAGCGGCATCGCGACATAGACGGGATCGTGTGCGCCAACGATGATCTGGCCATCGGCGTGATGGCCCGTCTGCGCCAGCACGGCATCACCGTCCCCGACGACGTGGCGGTGATCGGCTACGACGACACCCTGGACGCGCCCTACTCCTCCCCGCCGTTGACTACGATCTCCCCGGATAAGACGGTGCTCGCCAGCACCGCACTGGATCTCCTGGCCGAGCGGATCCAAGGGCACGACGGCCCGCCCCGGGTCATGGAGATCCCGTACACCCTGAAGGTCCGTGACAGCACCCCGGCCGTCCCCGAGCGAAAGGGCTCCTGATGACCATCCCCACCCCCTATGAGGACCTGCTGCGTGAGGTCATGGAGAGCGGCAATCCCAAGAGCGACCGCACCGGCACCGGCACCCGCAGCCTGTTCGGCAAGCAGATCCGCTTCGACCTCTCGCAGGGGTTCCCGCTGATCACCACCAAGCGCGTGCACATCCGCTCGCTGGTGGTCGAGCTGCTGTGGTTCCTGCGCGGTGACACGAACGTGGGCTACCTGCACGAGCACGACGTCACCATCTGGGATGAATGGGCCGATGACGACGGCGACCTCGGCCCCGTCTACGGCGCGCAGTGGCGCTCCTGGCCCACGCCCGACGGCGGCGTGATCGACCAGATCAGCGACGTGGTCGAGCAGATCCGCACGAACCCCGATTCGCGCCGCCTGATCGTCTCCGCCTGGAACCCGGCCGACATCCCGAAGATGGCGCTGGCCCCCTGCCACGCCCTGTTCCAGTTCGAGGTGCACGACGGCACGCTCTCCTGCCAGCTGTACCAGCGCAGCGCCGACATGTTCCTCGGGGTGCCGTTCAACATCGCCAGCTACGCGCTGCTGACGCACATGATCGCCCAGCAGACGGATCTCGAGGTGGGCGACTTCATCTGGACCGGCGGCGACTGCCACATCTACGACAACCACCACGAGCAGGTCACCCGGCAGCTGGCGCGCGAGCCCTTCCCGTACCCGACCCTGCGGATCACGCGTCGGCCGGAGTCGCTCTTCGACTACGAGCTCGAGGACTTCGAGATCGAGGGCTACCAGCACCACAAGGGCATCAAGGCACCGGTGGCGGTGTGAGCACAGGAGCCGAGGAGCCCCGGATCGGCATGATCTGGGCGCAGGCACGCGGCGGCGTGATCGGCGCCGCCGGCACCATGCCCTGGCACCTGCCGGAGGATCTGCGGCACTTCTCCCGCACCACCAAGGGCTCCCCCGTGGTGATGGGCCGGCGCACCTGGGAGTCCTTCCCGCCGAAGTACCGGCCATTGCCGGGCCGCATCAACATCGTGATCACCCGCGACGACGGCTTCGCGGCCGAGGGTGCGGTGCGGGCGCGTGACCTGCCCGAGGGGCTGCGGCTCGCCCGCGACCTGCTCG
>JAAZLF010000187.1 GCA_012799425.1 Actinomycetales bacterium
GGTCGCGGCCCCCAGCACCGCGCTCATGTGGACGTCGTGGCCGCAGGCATGGGAGACGCTCTCGACGGTGGAGCGGAACGAGACGGGGCTGAGCTCGGGGATGCCGAGGGCGTCCATGTCGGCGCGCAGGGCCGTCAGCTGCAGGTCGGGATCGCTCCCGGGGATGTCGCAGATCAGCCCGGTGTGCGCCATCCGCTGCGGCGACAGACCCAGCGCGGTGAGGCGCTCGACGACGAAGTCGGTGGTGGCGTGCTCCTGATGGGAGAGCTCGGGGTGACGGTGGAGGTGGCGCCTGATCTCGCGGAGGTCATCGGACTTCTCGTCCACCGTCCGGGCGATCAAGCCCTCCGGGCCCAGCATCGATCGCTGCAGTGCGGTGCCCAGAAGCACCTGCTGCGTCTGCTCCACCTGTGCACTCCCCTGTGTTCGGTCGGAACGGCTGTCGACGCGGTTCGTCGTGGCCGGGTGCCGTTCGCGGTGGCCGCTGTGGGCGGCTGACGTCAGCGCAGGCGGCCCAGCCCCCGCTCGTCGAGGCGGGCGACGAGCGTCGAGAGATCCTGCGCCTGTTCGTCGGCGAGCACCAGCAGCGCGTCCTCGGTGTCGACGATGCTGATGCCGTCCAGCCCGACCAGGGCGATGTGGCGATCCGTGGAACCGTACACGGTGGCACGGGACGAGACAGCATCGACATCGGCGCTTCCCAGCACCTGGACATCGTCGCGACCAGGCGCGGTGGCGCCTCCCGATGCCCTCGCGCGCAGCTGGCGGGCCACGGCGGCGAAGTCGCCGACGTCGTCCCAGTCGAAGACGGTGGGGACGACGGCGACCTTCCCGGCCGCAGCCAGCGGCTCGGCCAGCGCGTGGTCGATCGCGATCGCGGTCAGGCGGGGCCAGAGGCGCTCGAGCACCGCACCGTACTTCTCGGTGTCATGCGCGGCGGCGATCTCCCGCGCCCCGCGGGCCAGCGGCGGGATCTGGTCCGCGAGCTCGTCGAGCAGGACCGACGCCCGCGCCACGAACATCCCGGCATTCCACAGATGCCGCCCGGTGGCCAGGAACTGCTCGGCCCGGGCGAGATCCGGCTTCTCCACGAACCGGGCGACGGGCAGCGCGCCGGTGGCTCGCAGGCTCTCGTCCCCGTCCTCGGGGTCGAGGGACCGCTCGATGTAGCCGAAGCCGGTCGCCGGATGGGTCGGCGCGATCCCGAGGGTCACCAGGTATCCGAGCTCCGCCGCGTCACGCGCGATCGCGACCGCGCGGGCGAACGACTCCTCGTCCTCGATCAGATGATCGGCGGCGAAGGACCCGATCACGGCCTCGGGCTCCTCCCGCTCGACGAGAGCGGCGGCCAGCGCGATCGCGGGCATCGAGTTGCGCGCGGAGGGCTCCGCGACCACGCGGGCCGCGTCGGGGGCCGGGAGCTGCTCCCGCACGGCGTGCTCGTGGGCGATCCCGGTGACCACGATCGGCGGGCGATCGGACAGCGGCCCGAGGCGGTCGAGGGTGCGCTGCAGGAGCGAGCGCCCCTCCCCCGTCAGATCGAGCAGGAACTTCGGGCGGGCACGGCGTGAGAGCGGCCACAGTCGCGTGCCGGCACCGCCGGCTGGGATCACGGGGACGAAGGGAGCCTGAGGCATAGGCCCAGCGTATCCAGCGTCGCGGTGGAGATGAGGCGAAGCGGGGGAGCCCGCCGTGCACCGCGTTGCAGCGCGCTGCGACCGTGCTGCCCGGTGCTACCCTGGGAAGGCCCCTGTCGGGGGCGATGATGATGTCGCCGTGTCGTGAAGCGGCCCTCCGGGGCACCGCACCGCGATGGTCGCCCGGCGCACAGCCCGGACCGGCCGCGCGCCGCACTCCGCGGCATCTCATCACCGTTCCCGGCTTCATCCCGACGCTTCTGGAGGATCTCCGTGGCTTCAGCCCAATCCGGGACGCTCTATCGCGGACGCGAGGGCATGTGGTCCTGGGTCGCCCACCGCATCTCAGGAATGCTCATCTTCCTGTTCCTGCTGGTGCACGTCCTGGACACTGCGCTCGTCCGTGTCTCCCCCGAGGCGTACAACGAGGTGATCGGGCACTACAAGACGGTCGTGTTCGGCCTCGGCGAGGTCGGCCTCGTCGGCGCGATCCTCTTCCACGCCCTCAACGGCCTGCGCATCATCCTGGTGGACTTCTGGTCCCAGGGCACGCAGCGCCAGCGCGGCCTGTTCTGGGGCGTCGTGATCGCATGGATCGTCCTCATGGCCGGCTTCCTCCCCCGCCACCTCATGCACATGTTCGGAGCGTGACCATGAGTGCACAGACCGGAACCTCCATCCCCGATCCCACCACCCGCTACCGCCGCACCGGCCAGCGCGGGCTCAACTCCGAGATGCTCTCGTGGTTGTTCATGCGCGCCTCCGGCGTGCTGCTGGTGATCCTCGTCTTCGGCCACCTCTTCGTGAACCTCTGGCTCGGCCAGGGGGTCCAGGGCATCGACTTCGCCTTCGTCGGCGGCAAGTGGGCCCATCCCTTCTGGCAGGTCTGGGACCTGCTGATGCTGTGGCTGGGTCTCCTGCACGGCGGCAACGGCGTGCGGACGATCATCAACGACTACGCCCGCAGCGACCGCCTCCGCATGGTCCTCAAGGGCCTGCTCTACTTCGCCGTGATCGTCACGATCGTCCTGGGCACCCTGGTGATCTTCACCTTCGATCCGTGCCCGGTCGGCGCTGAGCCGAGCCTGCTGCCCTCCTTCTGCGAGGGCTGACGCCTCTGGGCGGTCGGTGCTCCCACCGGCCGCCCTCCTCTCTTCCCGGTCGACCTGAAACGGAGCAGTCACCAGACATGCAGACCCATAACTACGACGTGGTGATCGTCGGCGCCGGCGGTGCCGGCATGCGCGCCGCCCTGGAGTCCTCCAAGGACGCCCGCACCGCCGTCGTCACCAAGCTCTACCCCACGCGCTCCCACACCGGCGCGGCGCAGGGCGGCATGTGCGCCGCACTGGCCAACGTCGAGGAGGACAACTGGGAGTGGCACACCTACGACACCGTCAAGGGCGGTGACTACCTCGTCGATCAGGACGCCGCCGAGGTGATGGCCAAGGAGGCCATCGATGCGGTGCTCGACCTGGAGAAGATGGGGCTGCCCTTCAACCGCACGCCCGAGGGCAAGATCGACCAGCGCCGCTTCGGCGGGCACACCCGCGAGCACGGCGAGGCCCCGGTGCGCCGCGCCTGCTACGCCGCGGACCGCACCGGTCACATGATCCTGCAGACCCTCTACCAGAACTGTGTCAAGCAGCAGGTGGAGTTCTTCAACGAGTACTACGTGCTCGACGTGCTGATGACCGGAGATCCCCGCACCGACGAGGGCATCCGCGCCTCCGGCGTGGTCACCTACGAGCTCGCCACCGGCGAGATCCACATCTTCCGCGCGAAGTCCGTGGTGTTCGCCTCCGGCGGCTTCGGCAAGATCTTCAAGACCACCTCGAACGCCCACACCCTCACCGGTGACGGCCCCGCGATGGCCTTCCGCCGCGGCATCCCGCTCGAGGACATGGAGTTCTTCCAGTTCCACCCCACGGGCCTGGCCGGCCTGGGCATCCTGCTGTCCGA
>JAAZLF010000188.1 GCA_012799425.1 Actinomycetales bacterium
GCCTCCGAGCTCGCGATCGTCCACTCGCGGTTCTCGACAAACACCTTCCCGGCCTGGCCGCTCGCGCACCCCTTCCGCACGATCGCCCACAACGGCGAGATCAACACCGTGATCGGCAACCGCAATCGCCTGCGCGCCGCCGAGGGCGCGATGGCCACGGACGCGTTCGGCGAGGATTTCGCGCGCCTGCTGCCGGTCACCACTCCCGGCGGCTCGGACTCGGCCGGGCTGGACGAGGCGCTCGAGCTGCTCCACCTCAGCGGGCGCTCGCTGCCTCATGCGCTGATGATGCTGATCCCCGAGCCGTGGGAGAACGATCCCACGATGGATCCGCAGCTGCGGGCCTTCTACGAGTTCCACGCGGCGCTCCAGGAGCCCTGGGACGGGCCCGCCGCCGTGGTCTTCACCGATGGTGCCCAGGTGGGCGCCCGGCTGGACCGCAACGGTCTGCGGCCGCTGCGCTACTGGGTGACCGAGGACGACCTCGTGATCCTCGGCTCCGAGACCGGGCTGACCGACGTGCCCCGCAGCCGCGTCGCCCGCACCGGACGCGTCGCCCCGGGGGAGGTGTTCCTGGTGGATCTCGAGGCCGGACGGATCATCCCCAGCGATCAGCTGAAGGCCCAGATCGCGGCGCAGCACCCCTACGCCGCCTGGGTCGGCGAGCAGAAGATCGCGCTCACGGACCTGCCCGCCCGGGAGCACATCACCCACTCCCGCTCCTCGGTGGTGCGGCGGCAGCAGGCCTTCGGGTACACCGAGGAGGAGCTGAGGGTGCTGCTGGCACCGATGGCGGCCATGGGCGCCGAGCCCCTCGGCGCGATGGGCACGGACACCCCCATAGCGGTGCTCTCCGAGCGGCCCCGGCTACTGTTCGACTACTTCACCCAGATGTTCGCTCAGGTCACCAACCCGCCGCTGGACGCGCTGCGGGAGGAGATCGTCACCTCCCTCGGCGTGACCCTCGGACAGTCCCGCAACCTGCTGGACGCCACACCCCAGCACGCCCGCCAGCTCTCCCTCGACTTCCCGATCCTGGACAACGACGAGCTCGCGAGGATCGTGGCGATCGACGCTCACCCCGCGGCCGCCGACTTCCACACCGTGCGCCTGCGCGGCCTGTACTCCGTGGCCGGCGGCACCGCCGCCCTCGAGCAGCGCCTGCAGGAGATCTGCGAGGAGGCGGTCGCGGCGATCGACGGGGGAGCGACCTTCCTGGTGCTCTCGGACCGCGACGCGAACCAGGTCCTCGCCCCCATCCCCTCGCTGCTGCTGACCAGCGCCGTCCAGCACCATCTGGTGCGCACCGGGCGCCGCACCTCGGCGGCGCTGCTGGTGGAGGCCGGGGACGTGCGCGAGGTGCACCACGCGGCGCTGCTCATCGGCTACGGCGCGAGCGCGATCAACCCCTACCTCGCCATGGAGAGCGTCGAGGACCTGGTGCACCGCGGCGTGCTCAGCGACATCACGCCCGCCGAGGCCGTCGCGAACCTCAACCGGGCGCTCGGCAAAGGCGTGCTGAAGATCATGTCGAAGATGGGCATCGCGACCGTCGCCTCCTACCGCGGCGCGCAGGTCTTCGAGGCGGTCGGTCTCTCGCAGGAGCTCGTGGACGCCTGGTTCCCCGGCACGATCAGCCGCCTGGGCGGGATCACGCTGGAGGTGATCGCCGCCGAGAACGCGGCCCGCCACGCCCTGGCCTATCCGGCGGACGGGCAGCGGCCCGCCCACCGCAGCCTGCCCGTCGGCGGCGAGTACCAGTGGCGCCGGGAGGGGGAGCCGCACCTGTTCACCCCCGAGGCGGTGTTCCGGCTCCAGCACTCCACCCGCACCAGGCAGTACGAGGAGTTCCGCCGCTACACCGATGACATCGACCACCAGCACGAGCGGCTGATGACGCTGCGCGGGCTGCTGCGCCTTCGCACCGGCGCGCTGCCGCCGGTGCCGCTCGAGGAGGTCGAACCCGTCTCGGAGATCACCCGGCGCTTCATGACCGGGGCGATGAGCTACGGCTCCATCTCCCAGGAGGCCCACGAGACGCTCGCCATCGCCATGAACCGCCTGGGCGGGATGTCCAACAGCGGCGAGGGCGGCGAGGATCCCGAGCGGCTGCGCGACCCCGAGCGGCGCAGCGCGATCAAGCAGATCGCCTCCGGTCGGTTCGGCGTCACCAGCGAGTACCTCACCTTCGCCCGGGACATCCAGATCAAGATCGCCCAGGGTGCGAAGCCCGGTGAGGGCGGCCAGCTGCCGCCCCAGAAGGTGTACCCGTGGATCGCCCGGACCCGTCACTCCACCCCCGGCATCGGGCTGATCTCCCCGCCGCCCCACCACGACATCTACTCGATCGAGGACCTGGCCCAGCTGATCCACGATGCGAAGTCCGCGAACCCGGCGGCGCGCGTGCACGTAAAGCTCGTCTCCCGCTTCGGGGTGGGCACCGTCGCCTCCGGCGTCTCCAAGGCACATGCGGACGTGGTGCTCATCTCCGGCCATGACGGCGGCACGGGCGCGAGCCCCCTGAACTCGCTCAAGCACGCCGGCACCCCGTGGGAGCTGGGCCTGGCCGAGACCCAGCAGACGCTCCTGCTGAACGGTCTGCGCGACCGGATCACGGTGCAGGTCGACGGGCAGATGAAGACCGGCCGCGACGTGATCATCGCGGCGCTGCTGGGCGCGGAAGAGTACGGCTTCGCCTCCGCCCCGCTGGTGGTCTCCGGCTGCGTGATGATGCGCGTATGCCACCTGGACACCTGCCCGGTGGGGATCGCCACCCAGAACCCGGAGCTGCGTGAGCGCTTCACCGGGAAGGCCGAGCACGTGGTCACCTTCTTCCGCTTCGTGGCC
>JAAZLF010000189.1 GCA_012799425.1 Actinomycetales bacterium
CGTGTACTGGAACTCGGGCTCGCTGAAGGCGGCCTCGGCACAGCGGTCGGGCAGGATCGACATGCCGGCGCTGACCGCGTCGAACTGGCCGGAGTTCAGGCCCGGGATGAGCGAGCCCCAGTCGGTGAGCTTGCCCTCGACGTTGTCGATGCCCAGCTCGCCGAAGATCTCGCGGTGCATGGCCACGGTCGCGCCGGTGAGCTCGCCGTCCTCGTCGAAGCTGTAAGGGGCCTCGCCGGCGAAGCCGACGGTGATGGTCCCGGCCTCCTGCAGCCGGCTGAGCAGGTCTCCCCCGCCGTCTTCGCCGACCTCGCCACCTCCGCCTCCGCTGCTGGTCTGGCTGCAGGCGGCGAGCCCGCCCAGTGCGGCGGCTGAGAGGACCAGACCGCTCTTTCTGATGAAGCTTCGGCGGTTCTGCATGGAGATGCTCCCTTAGCTGTGTGTCTCGCGCTCTGCGGTGATGGGCGACACTACCTGTTGTCGGACAATCCGCAGATCGGCGTTTCGGATCGTGGTCCACGCTAGCGTCTCTCACCAGCATGGTCCCGCCCCCTGGGCGGTTTCGTGACGGTGTCGTGACCCGGGGTGCCGTGCCCCGGGCCGCAGGATGTGACAGCGATGACTCCGTATCCGGGCCGCGTGCGGCCCGCCGGGGACGGATGATTAGATGACGCCCCGCGCGCACATCGCGCACGAGCACAGGAGGATCCGATGCCCCCTCGCCAGGAGACGGTCCGGCTGCCGCTGATGCAGCCCATCCGTCGACCCTCGATCATCGATCAGGCAGAGCTCGAGCTGCGCAATGCGATCTATTTCGGTGATCTGCGGCCCGGCGACACCATCCCCGAGGTCCAGGTGTCCAAGCAGATGGGCATCTCCCGGTCCTCTCTCCGCGAGGCCTGCCAGCGGCTGGTCCGCGACGGTCTCCTCACCCAGATCCCGGGGCGCGGACTGTTCGTGACCAGGATGGATGCGGTGACGATGTCCGATTTCATCGACTATCGCCTGGGCATCGAGATGCAGGCCGCCTCGATCGTCGCCGACCGGATCTCCCGGATGCGCGCCGACGGGGACGAGCAGGCGGCCCTGGAGCTGCTGGCACCTCTGCGGGGCTGCCTCGAGCGGACCCGTCGCGCCCTCGAGGCCGAAGAGGCGATCGAGGCCGGCAATGCGGATCTCGAGCTGCATCAGCAGATCGCGGAGATCGCTCAGAACCGCTTCCTGATCTCCTCGATGAGCACGATCGTGATCCTCACCCGGATGGGCAGCTTCTCCGACCCTCGCGGCTTCGGCGTGCGCGCCGACCTCACCCAGGCGCATGAGGCGCTGATCGACGCCTTGGCCGCCGGAGACGCCTCGCGGGCCCGCGCGGTGCTCCGCGAGACCCTGCAGGAGCTCGCACAGCGGCTGCGCAGCGGGGAGAGCAAGCAGGACGTGGTGCGCGATCCCGATCTCCTGGAATCCGACGGGCCGGAGTGGACCACCCTCGAGGATCCCGCACCCCTCTGAGCAGCTCTGAACAGCTCTGAGCGGCGCCGAGGCAGCGCTCGACAACGAAGAAGGCCCCTCCCCCGCGATATCACCGCAGGTGAGGGGCCTTCTGCTTCTCGGCGGAGACGAGAGGATTTGAACCTCCGAGGCGGTTTATCACCGCCTACTCCCTTAGCAGGGGAGCGCATTCGGCCGCTCTGCCACGTCTCCTGGCGCTGGCTCTCGCGCAGCACGCCGACTCAGCATACGGGAGCACGCGGAGAGCGCCAAAGCGAGAGCACGCAGATCACGTCACACTCGCGTCACGAGCGGTTCAGAGGCCGAGCTTCTCCTGCAGCAGCGCGATGTGCTTGGGGGTACCCACGCGATACTTCACGAAGGTCAGGACGCCCTCGGCATCGATCGCGAAGGTGGAGCGGATGGTGCCCTGGACCTTCTTGCCGTACATGTTCTTCTCGCCCCAGGCGCCGTACGCCTCCATCACCTCGTGGGACTCGTCCCCGGCGAGCGTGTAGGGCAGGCTCTGCTTCTCGACGAAGCGGTCGAGCTCCTCGACCGCGTCCGGCGAGATTCCCACCACCCGGTACCCCGCGTCGAGGAACATCTGATGGTTGTCCCGCAGGTCGCAGGCCTGCTTCGTGCACAGCGAGGTGTTCGCAGCCGGGTAGAACCAGATCAGGGCCGGCGCACCGCGCAGCTCGGACAGGCTGACCCGTCCGCCGCCGGCGGTGGGCAGGTCGAAATCAGGTGCGGGTTCGCCGACGGCGAGCTTCACGGGGGCGGGCGACATGACTCTCCTGGAGCGGTGCGGATCGGACTGGTCGTCGGGCCGGCGGAATACGGTCCCCTCGACCTCCGTCAGATTACCGCCCACCGCTGGAACTCGTCCGAGCCCCCAGCAGGCGCCGGCGCACAGCGGACCACAGCGTGAGGACCCTCTCCCCGGCAACGTCCGGCAATGAGGCTCTCCCCTGGCAGCAACGCTTTCCCGCGCCCTCGGCCAAGGAACCGCCGGGCGGAGCACTCCCGCGACCGCAGTACGTTGCTGGACGGACGAGATCACCCTCGCCTCGCTGCTGGACACGATGCTGACCGGCTTCGGCGACACCCTCGCCTCGCTCGCGATCCTGGTGGTCTTCGGCGCGGTCATCGGCAAGCTGATGGTCGATTCCGGCGCGGCGAGCCAGATCGCCCAGACGTTGATCGCGAAGCTCGGCGTGCGCTGGGTGAAGGTCTCGCTGGTGATCTGCGGGCTCGTCTTCGGTCTCGCGATGTTCTACGAGGTCGCCTTCATCGTGCTGGCACCGTTGATCATCGCGGTCGCCCACGAGGCGAGGATGCCGTTCATGAAGCTCGCGATCCCCGCGGTCGCCGCCACCACCACAGCCCATTCGCTGTTCGTCCCGCAGCCCGGCCCGGTGGCCCTGGTGGATGCCTACAACGCCGATACCGGGATGACCTACATCTACGGCATCCCGATCGCCATCGTGACGATCGCGGTGACCGGCTGGGTGCTTCCGCGCTTCCTGGGCAACCTCGACTACGCCACGGCCGCGGAGGAGGTGCCCGTCGAGGAGCGCCCCAGCTTCTTCGTCTCCCTCCTGACCCCGCTGATCCCGGTGATCATCATGGTCGGTGCGACGATCGCGAACATCTGGCTGGTCGAGGGCACCACCTCGCACGACATCGTGAACTTCGTGGGCTCCTCCGAGGTCGCGATCACGATCGCGATGCTGGCCGCCTTCTTCCTGTTCGGCACCCGCCAGAAGCGGGACTTCGGCTGGGTGATGGAGCGCTTCGAGGATGCGGTCAAGGCGATCGCGACGGTGGTGCTGATCATCGGCGCCGGCGGCGCCCTCAAGCAGGTCATCATCGACACCGGGATCGGCGACTTCATCGGCTCCCTGATGACGGGTGTGGACGCCAATCCGTACCTCATGGCCTGGCTGATCACCGTGCTGATCCGCCTGGCGACCGGCCAGGGCGTGGTCTCCGCGATGACCGCCTCCGGCATCATCGCCGCCGCGATCATGGACCCCTCCACCGGACAGCTCGCCGGGGGCGTCGACCCCGCCCTGCTGGTGCTCGCCACCGCCGCGGGCTCGAACACCTTCACGCATGTCAACGATGCGGCCTTCTGGCTGTTCAAGGGCTACTTCGGCCTCTCCGTGAAGGACACCCTGAAGACCTGGGGCCTGTTCCAGCTGTGCAACTCGCTGGTGGGCCTGGGCATGGTCCTGCTGCTCTCGCTGTTCGTGGGCTGACCGTCCGCTCGCGCTGACGATCCTGAAGAGCAGTCCTGCTCAGGCGGGCCCGCCTGGGCCGTCGGCCCGGGCGATCGAGCCGCGGGGGACGAACTGGGTGGCCAGGCTGATGTGTGCGGGCCCGCTCTCGCCCGGCGCCGCGCCCGCCGCGTCATGGAGCATGTCGATGGCGTGCACGCCCATGTCGTAGCGGGGCACCCGGATGGTCGCCAGGCCCGGCGTGACCATGGCGGCGAAGGGGATGTCGTCCCAGCCCAGCACGCTGATCTGACCGGGTACGTCCACGCTGTAGCTGCGCAGTCGCTCCATCAGCGCGAGCGCCATGAGGTCGTTATAGACCAGTACCGCGGTGGCGGCTGTGCGCAGCAGGGCCTCGGCCGCATCATGCCCTCCCTCGGCGGTGGGCGAGAACGAGCCGATCTCGATCCATTCGAGCTCCGCCTCGTCGCACAGGCGCTGGATCACGGTGCGGCGGGCCTGGTCCGAGCGGCTCACGGCCGGCCCTCCGGCATAGCCGATCCGGTGATGGCCCATGCGGCGCAGGTGCTGCAGTGCGGCGGGGATGCCGGGCTCGGGGTCCGCATGGACACCGGGCAGTCGAGGCGAGAGGCGGTTGACCAGACTGAGACGGGTGAGCGTCGCGGCCTCCTCCAGCGCGCCCTCCTCCATCCGGCTCGAGCACAGCATGATCCCGTCGACCTGCGGGGCGAGGGTGCGCACCAATGGCAGCTCCCCGTCGGGCGATTCCCCCGCGTCGGTGATCAGCAGCTGCGCGCCGAGCTGGTGGGCGCGCGCCTGTGCGCCCTTGAGCACCGCGGGGAAGAAGGGGTTCTCGAGGTCGGGGACGATCACGCCATAGACCCCGGTGCGACCGGTGCTCAGCGCCCGGGCGGTGCGATTGGGGGCATAGCCGAGCGCGGTGGCGGCCTCGTGGACCCGGGCCCGGGAGCCGGCGCTGACCATCTCGGGGCGCTGGAAGGCGCGGGATGCGGTCGCCACGGAGACCCCCGCCTGCTGGGCCACGTCCCTGAGTGTCGTTGCCATGTTCGCCTCCCCGTCCACCTGCAATCTTTGCAGTTTTTTGTAGAGACTAGCGGATGAGCAGCCTTCCGCGCAGGCCACATCTATGCAATCGTTTACGATGTACGTCGATGGTGGCCGCCGGGACAGTGGACGTCCCGCACCCTTCCGGAACGGAGAACTACATGACCCTGCGCAACGATTCCCTCGAGGCGAGCATCCGCTACGACGGCGCCGCCCGCTCGCTCCAGCTTGTCGCCTCGGCTGCCGAGGCGCTGACCTCCTTCGAGGGCGAGGCTGCGGCGGCCGGGGACGGCCACGTGCTCACCGGCCCGCTGTCCACCGCGAACGCCAAGGCCCTGCAGGCCGCCTTCCCGGCGCTGCGCCCGCAGAAGATCGGTGGCCACCGCACCTCCGTCGGCACCGGCGACCGCACCGGACTGGCCACCCCCGGCCAGGCCCGGGCCTTCGCCGCCCAGGGTGCCGGTGTGATGCCGGTCCTCGCCCAGCAGTCGATCCGCGAGATGGATCGCCTGGGCCGCACCGCCCGGGCCGTGATGGACGATGCGATCTTCGGCCTGGTCGAGGCCGGCTGGGACAGCGGCTTCGGTGCCGACTGCGACCACATCAAGACCACCGAGGGCATCGACCGCGGCCTCGAGGCCGGCTTCGTGATGTTCACCCTGGACCCGGGCGACATGGTCGCCGACGTCACCGCCGGAGTCACCGCGGCGGATGCCGAGGCACTGCCCTGGGACCAGCTCGAGGACTCCCTCGAGGACCTCAAGAAGCGCTACGTGGGCATGACGCTGGACGTGGGTCACTCGCAGATCGAGGTCACCGAGCAGGATGTGCTCATCGCTGCGGTGAAGTACGGCCGCGCGGTGGTCGAGGCGATGCGGCTGTACCGCCACGCCACCGAGAACGCGGAGCACGAGATCGAGATCGAGTTCGCGGTCGACGAGACCGCCTGGCTGACCACCTTCTTCGAGCACTTCTACATGGCCTCTGAGCTCACGCGCCTGGGCGCCTCCTGGTTCAGCTTCGCGCCGCGCTACGTGGACGGCTTCGAGAAGGGCCTGGACTTCCTGGGCGATGCCGAGGAGCTGCGCACGAACCTCGAGGCGCACCACGCGATCTCCCAGCAGTTCGGCGGCTACAAGATCTCCCTGCACTCGGGCTCGGACAAGTTCTCGATCTATCCGCTGTGCGTCGAGGCCACCCAGGGCCTGGTGCACCTGAAGACCTCCGGCACCAGCTACCTGTGCGGTGTCGAGATCGTCGCCGCCCATGATCCGGAGCTGTTCTCCACCATCTGGGACATCTCCCGCGCCTCCTACGTCGAGGCCCGCGCGAGCTACCAGGTCTCCGCACACGAGGACCGCACCCCCACCTCGCTCGAGGGCGTGGATCTGCTCGAGCTGATCCGCTCGAACGATGCCCGGCAGATCCTGCACGTGGGCTACGGCGACTCGCTGAACGGGAAGGACGCCTCGGGCGCCTCGATCCACGACCGCTTCCTCGCGGTGGTCGCGGCGAACCAGGCCCAGCACAGTGACGTCCTGGCCGCCCACATCGGCAAGCACGTCTCCCCCTTCGCGGCGGCGCTGCACGGCTGACCCCGCGCGATCCCGACGGCCGGTCCGTGCTCCTGCACGGGCCGGCCGTGCTGCGTCGGGACCCGCCCGGATCCGGTCACCTCAGGCGCGCACCCTCCGCGCGATCCGGTGCGGCAGCACCACCAGCAGCCCGCCCATCAGGGCGAGCAGCACCAGACCGGTCGCGGCCGCGACCCCGCGGCTGAGCACCACGTCGATCACGAAGACCGCCACCCCGCTCAGCAGCACCCCGAGCAGCAGGATCGCGGTGCGCAGCAGCGTGTTGGCGGTCTTGACCATCTCGTCCTTGACGCGCCTGCGGAACAGCCGCCGATGCATCCCGACCGGGGTCAGCAGCAGCGCGACGATCAGCAGGGCGAGCAGCAGCAGGCCGAGGTACCAGCCCACCTGGAGCGCGTCGAGCTCCTCGAAGCGCTCCTGGAAGGGCAGCACCACGAGGAAGGCGGCGAGGATCTGCGAGCCGGTCTGGAGCACGCGGATCTCCTGGAGGAGCTCGTTCCAGTTGCGGTCCAGCCGCTCCGCCGGGGACTCCTCACGCCGGTAGCGGCCGGCGGAGGTCTCGCCCGCCTGTGCACCACCCTCGCTGCTCATGGGCCCAGTGTAGGAGCCGGCCCCCGGGCGCCCCGGAGCGGTCACCGTGAAATGATGTGCACCGACGAGACGTGAGGAGCCGCGGATGCTGGGTGCGCTGATCGGGACCGCCTTCTGGTGGGCGGTCTACCTGTTGGTCTTCCGACAGGACCGCCGACGAGTGCGCAACGGGGTGCTGCTGCTGATCGCGCTGCACTCGAGCCTGTCGACGCTGGCCCGGCTGGTCTCGACCACGCTGCCGATGGGCGATCTGCTGGTGCTCGCCGGTGCCGCGGTGGCACTGCTGGGCGTGCTCGCACTCGGCATCTTCATGGTCTGGAACGGGCTGACCATGGTGCGCAAGGAGGGGCGCTCTCTCGGCAACCTGCTGTCGGGGGTGGCGGGCCTCGCGCTGCTGGGCGCACCGGTGGCCGCCGGGGCGCTGGTGCTCACCATGACGCCGGTGGGCCTGGGCGGTGGAGCGCTGCTGGCCCTGCTCTCGCTCCATCTGGGCCTGGCGTTCCTGGTCTTCCTGTGCGCCTCCGTGCCCTATCAGCTGTTCCCGCGACCGCTCGACACGGGCGGCATCATCGTCCACGGCTCCGGGCTGGTCCGTGGCGAGGTGCCGAAGCTGCTGCGCAGTCGGCTCGACAGGGCGGTCACCGAACGCGCGCGCCTGCTGACCCGGGGCGGGGATCCGCTGCTGGTCCCCTCCGGCGGCCAAGGCGAGGATGAGCCCCGCGCGGAGGGCGAAGCGATGGCCGAGTACCTGATCGAGGAGGCCGGGATCCCGGCCGAGCGCGTCCACGCCGAGACCGTCTCCCGCACCACCGAAGAGAATCTGCGCTTCTCCCACCGGATCCTCGACGAGGCCGGCCATCAGGCGCCCTATGTGGTCTCGACCAGCCGCTATCACGCCTTCCGTGCCGCGCTGCTGGCTCGGTCGCTCGGCTACGCCGATGAGGCGATCGGCGGGCCCACCACGTTCTACTACGTCCCCAGCGCCACGCTGCGCGAGTTCCTGGCGATCGTCTCCTACCGCAAGGTGTGGCTGGCGGTGTCGTTCCTGCCCTCGCTGGCCTTCGTGGCGATCCTGGTGCGGGCGGCGATGCTCAGCGCCTGAGTCATCGCCGCCGGTCGGTTCAGCCTCGCTGGTCGAGCGAGCGCACCGCACGCCAGGCGGCGGGGATCAGCACTGCGGCGAGCGCGGCCTTGATCAGCCCGCCCGCGAGGAACGGCCACACGCCTGCGGCGAGGATCCCGCTGAGACCCAGCTCGGCGCCCATCACGGCGTTGAGGATCATGGCGAGGTAGGGGACGCCGAACAGGAAGGGCACCACGCTCGCGGCGATGAACCCCGCCAGGGCCAGCAGGGGCTTACGGTCCCAGGCGCGCTCGGCGAACCAGCCGGCGACGAAAGCGGCGGGCACGAACCCGAGGAGGAATCCGAAGCTCGGGGAGAGGATCGAGGCCGGGCCTCCCGCGAACTCGGCGAAGACGGGTGCGCCCGCGAGGCCCACCAGCAGGTAGGTCAGCAGGGCCGCCGCACCGCGGCGGGAGCCCAGCGCCGCACCGACCAGGATCACGCCGAGGGTCTGCCCTGTGATCGGGACCAGCGGC
>JAAZLF010000190.1 GCA_012799425.1 Actinomycetales bacterium
CGGTTTCGTGGTCAGCGCCGACATGTCCGGGCATGCTGTCACCGTCGGCCCTCGCCGGGGCATCGGCCGGGTGGCCTCCACCTGGGCCGGGTATCCCGCACCCGCGATCGTCGGTGCGCTGCTGGTCCAGATCTCCCTGCACGGCTGGGCGCGCACCGCCCTGTGCGCCGCGCTCGTGGTGCTGGCGGTCTCCCTGGTCTTCACCCGGTCGCTCCACACACTGGCCGCCGTGCTGGGCACGGCCGCCGCGGTCGGGTCGCTGTGGTGGTGGGGGAGCCCGGCGCTGACGGCGCTGCTGACCCTCGCCTCCGGCGTGTTCCTGCTGCTGGGCGCATGGCGGCACCTGGCCGCCGTGATCACCGGCGGCGGGCGCTCCGACGACCCGGCCCAGCTCGCCCAGCTCACCCCGCTGCCGACATGGCTGTGGAACCTCGGCTACGTCGCCGTGCTCGCGGCATGCAGCTGGTGGGCGTGGACAGCCGTGGGGCCGCACGTGCTGTGAGCGGCGCTCAGGGCGAGGGGCGCTCCCGCACCGGCCGTTCCTCATGGGCGGGGCCGTGCGTCGTCGCGGAGTCGCGTCGGGTCTCATCGGCGATCTGTTCATCGGCGGTGTCCTCGGGGCCGGGCTCCGGGTGCCGGCCCTCCTCTGGACGCTGCGCATCGGGCATGTCCGACGGGCCGTGCGACTCCTGCTCCTGCTCGGGCCGCCCGGGCGCGGGGACCCGGTCCGGATCGGCGGCGTGCTCTCTCGGTGCGGTCATGGCTGACCTCCGTTCGTCGGGATCTCGACGCTAGTGCGCCCAGGCTGGTGGGGACAGGGCGCGGACCGAGCGGACGGGGCGACGGGTGACGCCGGCGGCGCGGCGGAGCATGATGCTGGGGTGCCCCGATGCTCGTGCCCCGTCCCCGGGAGGTGGGAGAGGTGGACCTGACCGCGCTGCTGTCCCTGTTGGAGGGGCACGATCACCTGATCGCCCGCGAGGTCATCCAGCGCGGTGTGGCCGCGGTGTTCGTTCTGGCCTTCCTCTCGAGCCTGCGCCAGTTCCCCGTGCTGCTGGGTGAGCGTGGCCTGTTGCCGGCGGAGGAGTTCCTCGCGCGAGCCGGGGACCGCGCGGGGCCGACGCTGTTCCGGTGGCACCGCACGCCGTACAGCGACCGGCTGCTGCGGGTGATGTGCCTCGCCGGCATCGTGCTGGGGGCCGCGGTGGTGGTGGGGCTGCCGCAGCAGGGCCCTGCGTGGAGCATGATCGCGGTGTTCGGCGCGATGTGGGGCCTGTACCTCTCGATCCATTCCGTGGGGCAGGTGTTCTACGGCTTCGGCTGGGAGTCGATGCTGCTGGAGTGCGGGTTCCTCGTGGGCTTCCTCGGCTCCCACGAGGTCGCGCCCCCGCTGCTGATCCTGTTCTTCCTGCGCTGGATGCTGCTGCGCCTCGAGTTCGGTGCCGGGATGATCAAGATGCGCGGCGACGACTCCTGGCGGGACCTGACCGCGATGGACCACCATCACCAGACTCAGCCGATGCCGGGGCCCCTGAGCCGTATCGCGCACCTGGCACCGCGCTGGTGGCATCGCCTCGAGGTGCTCGGCAGCCATGTGGTCCAGCTCGGGGTGATCTGGCTGATCCTGCTGCCGCAGCCGATCGCCTCGTTCGCCGCGGTGCTGGTGATCCTCTCCCAGCTGTACCTGGTCGTCACCGGGAACTATGCCTGGCTGAACTGGCTGACGATCCTCATCGCGTTCTCCGCGATCAGCGACTCGTTCCTGCGCTGGACGGTCGGTGGTCCCTGGCCGGGCTGGGGGTGGCAGCAGTGGACGCTGGGCGGCGAGCTGGCCGACGGCGCCGCCTCGCCGCTGTGGTGGCACCTGCTGATCCTCGCCGTCTTCGCCGTGCTGTGCGTGCTGTCCTGGAAGCCGCTGCGGAACCTGTTCTCCTCCCGTCAGCTGATGAACGCGAGCTTCAACCGCTTCCATCTGGTCAACGCCTACGGGGCATTCGGATCGATGACGCGGCGCCGGTACGAGGTGATCATTGAAGGCACCCTCGCACCGGACCCGCAGACCGCGACCGCGGAGGACTGGAGGCCGTACGAGTTCCCGGGCAAGCCGGGCGAGGTGGCGCGCCGGGCCCGGCAGTTCGCGCCCTATCACCTGCGGCTGGACTGGCAGATGTGGTTCCTCGCCCTGCGGCCCGGAGCCGATCCCTGGTTCGTGGCGCTGCTGGAGAAGCTGCGGGACGGCGACCCCGGGGTGCGGCGTCTGCTGCGCGTGGACCCCTTCGACGGCAGGGCCCCGACGGGGATCCGGGTGCGGTACTTCGAATACCGGTACGCGCGGACCGACGAACGACGGGAGAGCGGGGCCTGGTGGGTGCGGACCGACCTGGGAGTCATCGCCCGGCTGTGAGCGGCCGGCCGCTCAGGAGGTGGGAGGGAACTCGATGAGGACCTTGATGTCCTCGCTCGCCCCGCCTGCGGCCGCTTCGAGGGCGCTCCTCGCCCCCGTGAACGGCACGACCTTCGTGCGCAGCGGGGAGACGTCCACGACCCCGCGCTCGAGCAGATCGATCAGGGTCCCGAAGACGTCCCGGCTGTTGCGCGAGCCGAACACGTCCAGCTCCTTCTTGATCAGCACGGACTGGTTGAAGGTGACCTCGCGGGTGCCGTTGCCGATCAGCACCAGGCGCGCACCGAAGGCCGCGGCCTCGATCGCGTTGGTGAAGGAGACGGGCAGACCGGTCGCCTCGCACACCACGTCGAAGCCGTCGCCCTCGGTCGCCGCCTCGACGGCATCCGGGATGCTCACCGTGCTCAGGTCGAAGCTGCCCCGGGCGCCCATCGACTCCGCGACCTCGAGGCGGGAGGGCACGACATCGGCGACCCACACCTGCGCGCCGCGGGTGAGCGCCGAGAGCATCGTCAGCAGCCCGATCGCTCCGGCGCCGATCACCAGCACACGCTCACCCTCGGCGACCTCCGCCCGCCGCACCGCGTGATAGCCGATCGAGAAGGGCTCCACCAGTGCGAGATCGCGGGGGTCCACGCCGTCGGCCCGATGCAGACGCTCCAGCGGCATCGTGATCAGCTCCTGGAAGGATCCGTCTCGATGGACGCCCATCGTCTCGTTGTGCTCACAGGCGTTGATCAGCCCGCGACGGCACGAATAGCAGGTCCCGTCCTGGAAGTACGGGACGCCGGTGACCACGTCACCGGGGGCGAAGCGGTCGCAGTCTCCGTTGATCTCGATGATCTCGGCGGAGAACTCGTGCCCGGGCACGCGTGGGTAGGACGCGAAGGGCTGGGTGCCGCGGAAGGTCTGGATGTCCGAGCCGCAGATGCCGGCGAAGCGCACCCGCAGCAGTGCCTCGCCCGGCTGCGGGACCGGGGCGTCGGCCTCGACGACCTCGGCGGTGCCGGGCGTCGTGACGTGGATGGATTTCATCAGCTGCCTCCGTAGATGAGTGTGACCGGGTCCGTGGACCTCGAAGAACGACTGTGCGGCGTCCCACCATTCTGCGTGGGCGAAGTGGGGGGCCACGACACCGGAACCCACCTGCCTCGGCTCTCACGGCACTCGGACACCATGCATGTATGCGTTTGCGGGTAGGTGACCTGTCCGCACACTGCGTCCGATGCGCGGCCGACGCCGCTCCCCGGGCCTTCGGATGAGGGTGCGCCGGGGCGTCGTAGGATTGGCCCCCGTCA
>JAAZLF010000191.1 GCA_012799425.1 Actinomycetales bacterium
AGGGCGGCGCCGAGCGCGAGCACCAGCCCGGCGCGCCACAGCTCGATCGACGAGGTCGCGAGCACCGCCTGCGCGATCGCCTCCGCCGTGACCACGGCGAGGAGCAGCACCTCCTGCCAGCGATGCCGCGCCGGTGCTCCCTGAACGTCCACCTGGCCACTGTAATGGGGCCCGGCGCGCCCCACGCGCTCCCGGACCGTCCTGCGCACCGTCGTGGCCGCAGGTCGATACCGGGATCGACGGAGGTCGGGGCCGTCGGCAGCTCGGGGGATGCGGGCCGCGACCTTCGTCGCCTCGCGCCTGACCGCCGGGCGGTGGCCGCTCCCGGATGTGGGGGAGGAGTCTCGTGTCATGACCACCACGACCCCCTCCGCAGCCTCCGGACCCACCCTCGAGGTGCGCGGCGTGACCAAGCGCTACGGCGCCCGCGCCGCCGTCGACGACCTCAGCTTCACGTGCCGGCCCGGCACCGTCACCGGCTTCCTGGGCCCCAACGGGGCCGGCAAATCCACCACCCTGCGCATCCTCACCGGTCTCGCACAGGCCGATGAGGGCGAGGCCCTCGTGGGCGGCGCCCCCTATCGCAGCCTCACCCACCCCGCCCGTACCATCGGCGTGATGCTCGATGCCCGCGCGCTGCACAGCGGACGCACCGGGCTCGAGACCCTGCGACTGACCGCCCGCACCGTCGGCATGCCCGCCTCCCGGGCCGATGAGGTGCTCGAGATGGTCGGCCTCGGCGATGCCGGGCGCAAACGCGTGGGCGGGTACTCCTACGGCATGCGCCAGCGTCTGGGCATCGGCGTCGCGCTGGTCGGTGATCCCGCGGTGCTGGTCCTCGACGAGCCCGCCAACGGGCTGGACCCCGAGGGGATCCGCTGGATGCGCCGCCTGCTGCGCTCCTTCGCCGATGCCGGCGGCACGGTGCTGCTGTCCAGCCACCAGCTGCGCGAGGTCGAGGCGACCGTGGACCGCCTGGTCGTCATCTCCCAGGGCCGCCTGGTCCGGGAGGGCACCCTCGAGGAGCTGACCAGCGATTCCGGCACCCGCGTCACCGCACTGGACGTGAAGGCGCTGCGCGCTGCGCTGGACAAGCACGGCATCGCCTACGAGCACCGCTCCGCCGGTGATGTGCTCGAGGTGAGCCTCGCCCCCGAGGACATGGGACGCCTGGCGCTGAAGGAGCAGCTCGTGCTGACCTCACTCGGCGCGAGCGACGGCAGCGGCCTCGAGGAGGTCTTCTTCGCCCTGACCGGACAGCTCGAGCAGTCCCCCGCCCCCGCCGCCCACGATCCCGAGCCGGCCCCCGCCTCCATCCGCTGACCGGCCCGCACCGCACCCTTCAGGAGACCCCCATGCGACCCGACATCGACCTGCGCAGCTTCCTCGACACCCGCGGAGCCGCGATCCTGCTGACCCTGTCCCTGATCGCCGTGATCGGCTTCGCGGCCCTCGGCGGCCTCGTCCAGCCCGCCCTGATGCCCGACGGCACCGCCGACGTGAGCTTCACCGTCTTCGTCCTCACCCTCCCGCTGAGCCTCATCATCCCGGTGATCACCGTGATGATGACGGCGGGGGAGTGGTCCGACCAGTCGATCCAGAACACTCTGCTCCAGCGCCCCGGACGCCTGTCGGTGCTGACCTCGAAGGTGCTCGCCACCACCGCGGTGTTCCTGGTGCTGGTGGCCTTCTCCGTCGGCCTCGCCGCCGCGACCACCTGGATCGGCGGGGAGCTGATGGGTGAAGGGGCCGTCTTCTCGACCTTCGAGGACGTGCTGACCAGCCACCTCTCCGTGCTCGTCGCCACGCTCCTGTTCTCCCTGGCCATGGGGCTCGTGCTGCAGTCCACCGTGCTCGGACTGGTCGCCGCGATCGGTGCCCCCTTCGTCATCTCCACCGCCGGGGTCATCGCCATGGCACTCGGCTCCGATCTGGTCTCGGACATCGTCCGCGCACTGGATCTGCAGACCGCCGCCACGACCCTGGCCGCCGGGGACGGCACCGCCTTCGACCTGCTGCCGCTGCTGATCCTGGTGGTCGTGCCCGCCGCGCTCGGCATCCGGCGCTGGGCGGTGCGCGAAGTGGGGTGAGCCGCCACGAGCGCGGGGCGGGCTGGGCCTAGGATGGCCGGGTCCGTTCCCGCTCTGCCCGCTCCGACTTCCCCTGCACGGACATAGGAACTTCAGCATGACACCAGCCGCCCTCGGCTCCCGGCCCCTCGCCCGTCTCGCCGCCGCAGCCGCCGCCGCGGTGCTCGTCCTGGGCGGCTGCACGTCCCTCGACCCGGAGCCCGACGGCGACGGCGCACCTGATGACCAGCCGTCCTCGTCGGCCCCGCAGGAGCAGGGACCCCCGCTCCAGGAGCTCGGCACCTCCGCGGCCGTGGACCTGGCCTCGGATCCCGCTGAGGACCCCGCCTACGCCTCCTACTACGAGCAGGAGATCCAGTGGGGCCCCTGCGAGGGCGTCAACGACCCCGATCTCGAATGCGGCACCCTCACCGTCCCGCTGGCCTGGAACGCCCCGGAGGCCGGCGACATCGACATCGCAGTGGCGCAGATCGCTGCCACGGGGGACCGGATCGGCTCGCTGGTGACCAACCCGGGCGGCCCGGGCGGCTCCGGTGTGAACTTCCTCGAGAGCCTGCCGCTGATGCTCTCGCCTGAGATCGGCCGGGCCTACGACCTGGTCGGCTTCGACCCGCGCGGTGTGAACCGCTCCGCCGGGGTGGAGTGCCTCAGCGATGAGGAGACCGATGAGTACCTCTCCGCGACCGCGGAGCCGGGCTCCTCGGAGAGCGAGGAGTGGAGCGCCCGCATCGCCGAGGCCTGCGAGGCCGGCTCCGGCGAGGTCCTGCCGTACCTCGACACCTACTCAGCCGCCCGCGACATGGATGTGCTGCGCGCGGCGCTGGGCTCCGAACAGCTCGACTACCTCGGCTACTCCTACGGCACCTACCTCGGGGCCAGCTACGCCGAGCTCCACCCCGAGCGGGTGGGCCGCTTCGTGCTCGACGGCGCTGTGGACCCGTCCCTGTCGATGAACGAGTTCACCGCCGGTCAGGCCTCCGGCTTCGAGCAGGCCACCGAGGCGTTCCTCGCGGACTGCCTCGACAGCGGCGAGGGCTGCCCGTTCAAGGGCACCGAGGAGGAGGCGAAGCAGCAGCTGCAGGCCCTCTTCGCCGCCATCGACGAGTCCCCGCTGGGCACCGGGGACCCGGATCGTCCGCTCACCGGGGCGCTGACCCGCTCCGCGGTGCTGATGCTGATGTACGAGGACGGCCTGTGGGAGATGGGCCGCGAGGCGATCACCGCGGCGATGAACGGGGACGGCGCGCCGCTGCTGCGCATCGCCGACCTCTCCGCGGAGCGCTCCGCGGATGGCACGTACCGCACCAACGCGACCTTCGCGATCTCCGCGGTGAACTGCCTGGATCATCCCGGTGTCGCCGATGAGGAATGGGTGGAGCAGGAGGCCGAGCGTCTGGCGGAGGAGTTCCCGACCTTCGGACCGATGCTCGGCGGGGACGGCTGTGCGCACTGGCCCGTCCCG
>JAAZLF010000192.1 GCA_012799425.1 Actinomycetales bacterium
CCGACTGTGCAACGGTCGAGTCATGTCACGCCGGCTGGGCCAAGGGAGACCGCCCCGCTCCGCCCAGCCCCGCCCCGTCGCGCGCCAGCCCCGCCCCGCCCCGTCGCGAGCCCGCCCCGCGTCTCCGCGGGCGCCGTCGCGCGGCCGGACTACTCCGCGAGCGCCTTGCCGCGCTGCTCGGGGAGGGTGAAGGCCGCCGCGGCGGCGAGGCCGAAGGCGATCGCGAACACCGCGAAGGCGAGCACCTGACCGCCGGTGACCACGAGCACCGGCACCAGGAACGGCGCCAGCATCGAGGCGACCCGGCCGAAGGCTGCGGCAGCGCCCGTCCCCGTGCCGCGCACCGCGGTGGGATAGAGCTCCGGACCGATCGCGTACAGCGCGCCCCAGGCGCCGAGGTTGAAGAAGCTCAGCGCGCAGCCGGCGGCGATGATCGTCGCCTCGGAATCGGCCAGGCCGTAGCCGGTCGCGGCCAGCGCGGAGCCGGCCAGGAAGATCGTCAGCGTCCAGCGCCGCCCGAGCACCTCGATCAACCAGGCCGCCACGGCGTAGCCGGGCAGCTGTGCGAGGGTGATGATCAGGGTGAAGGAGAAGGACTGGGTGAGGGTGAACCCGCGATCCACCAGCAGGGTGGGGATCCAGATGAACGCCCCGTAGTAGGACAGGTTGATGCAGAACCACACGGCCCACAGCCCGGCGGTGCGCCCGCGCAGGGCCTTCGACCAGATCCCGGCGTCGCTGAGCACCTGATCGGCGACGGGCACCGCGCCGACCTCGTCGGCCGCGACGCGCTCCGTCCCGGCCGGCGCGTCCTCGGCTGCCCCGGTCTGCGGGGTCTCGATCCCGGCGGCGGCCTCGAGCTCGCGCACCACCTCCTCGGCCTCCTCGTGCCGGCCCTTCTTCTCCAGGAAGCGCACCGACTCGGGCATCCCGAGGCGGATCACGAGCGAGTACAGCGCGGGGACCAGGCCGATCACGAGCGCCCAGCGCCATCCCGTCGGCCCCGAGGCGGCCACGAAGGTGCCGATCACGGCGGCGAGGATCCAGCCCAGCGCCCAGAACGCCTCGAGCCACACGATCACGCGGCCGCGGATGCGGGCGGGGGCGAACTCGCTCATCAGGGTCGAGGCGACGGGCAGCTCGGCGCCCAGGCCCAGGCCCACGACGAAGCGCAGCACGATCAGCGCGCCCACTCCCATCGCGAGGGCGGAGGCGCCGGTGGCCAGGCCGTAGACCAGCAGGGTGAGGGCGAAGACGGAGCGGCGTCCGATCCGGTCGGCGAGCAGCCCGCCCACGCTCGCGCCGATCGCCATGCCCGCGAATCCGGCCGACGCGATGAGGGAGCCGTCCGCCTTGCTCAGCTCCCAGTGCACGGTCAGCGCCGCGATCACGAAGGAGATCAGGCCGACGTCCATGGCGTCCAGCGCCCAGCCGATGCCGGAGGCGCCGAGCATCTTCCCGTGCTTGCGGGTGAAGGGCAGGCGGTCCAGGCGCTGTGACCTGGTCAGCGGCTGGTCGACCGGGACGGGCGACAGCGGCGAGGTGGTCTGGTGACTCATGCTCAGCTCCGACGACGGGGACAGGGTGGGGCACAGCATGCCGCAGATGTCGCGCAGGTCATGCGGCCTGGATCACACCGGCGGCGCTGGGGAGGAGCGGCCGCGCACTCCACTCCTGGTCAAAGTGATAAAAAGCCGGAGGTCTCAGAAGTGTCTCGTTTCCGCCCGGGCCGGGTTCAGGCGCGGAAGGGGGCCACCAGATCGACCTCGGCCTCGCCGCGCAGCACCGCCAGGGCGCGCCGGGCACGCTCCGCGCCCCAGGGGCCCAGCAGGTCGATCTCGGACTCCTCGATCAGCGCCCAGCCATCCAGCTCGGAGGCCTGCGGCACGACCTCCGCCTCGAGCCGTGCGGCGGGGACCATCCCGGCGTCGAACAGGAAGTGGACCCCCATCGGCCGGCTGCGCACGATGTTCGAGGGCAGCCAGTCGGCGGTCAGCATCCGCCCCACCTCGACCTCGATACCGAGCTCCTCCCACACCTCGCGCTGTGCGCACTCGCGCGCATCCTCCCCGGCGTCGACGCTGCCGCCGGGCAGCAGCCAGTGGTCGCGGTAGTTCGGCTTCTCCACCACGATCCGGCCGTGCTCGTCGCGCAGGATCACCGCGCCGGAGCTGATGAGCTTGGGGAGGGAGGCGAAGTAGGCGGGCTCCGGGAGCAGACGAGGCATGGGGCCATCGTGTCACCGGCCCCGGCAGCGGGGCGCGGGGTCTCACCCCGGCAGGACGAAGCGCACGCCGGTCCCCGGCGGGGCCTGCGCCAGGAGGTCCAGCCCCGCTCGTGTCACCACCGCGATCACCGGATAGCCGCCGGTGGTGGGATGGTCGGGCCCGAACACGACGGGCAGCCCCGAGGGCGGGACCTGGATCGCGCCGGGCACCATCGGTTCGCTCGGCAGCGTGCCGACGCCGGGCGGGACCGGCAGTGCCGGGCCCTCCAGCCGCACCCCCACCCGGTCGGAGTCCTGGCGGACCGTCCACGCGGCGGCGTGCAGCGCGTCGAGGGCCGACGGGCCCAGCAGCGCGTGGCGCGGTCCGGGAAGAGCCGGCACCGCGAGCGGCGCCCCCTCGCGCTCCTCCCCGGCCCCCGTCGCCCCCGGGTCGGCGGCCTCGAGGGCCGGGATCGCGTCCAGGCCGTGCTCGTCCCCGGCCCGCAGCACGTCGCCCGGCTCGAGCGGGGCGGGCCCCAGCCCCGAGAGGGTGTCGCGGCTGAGCGCTGCGAGCACCGCGCCGCCCTCGGCGCGCAGTCCGCCGCGCAC
>JAAZLF010000193.1 GCA_012799425.1 Actinomycetales bacterium
CGGTCGCCCAGGCGATGCCCGGTGGCCAGACGCGCAGTGTCGATCTCCTCGGCGGACCAGCCGGTGGCGCCCAGGCCCAGCGGGGCGAGGAAGCGGCGACGGATCTCGCCGGCGTAGTCGCCGCCGGTGACCTCATCGATCACGCGGCCCAGCAGAGCGTAGCCGGTGTTGGAGTACTCGAAGCCCGTGCCCACCGGGTGCACGTGACCGAGCCCGCCGCGCAGCGTCGCCGCGAAATGATCGCGCGTCATGGCCTCCTGCCGGTCGCCCCACGGGTTGTCGGTGACCAGCCCGGCGCTCATGGTGAGCAGGTCGCGCAGGGTGGGCTCGCGCTCCTCCGCGGTGAGCTCGAACGCGCCCGCGGCCTCGGGCACATGGGTCGAGACGGGGTCGTCAAGACGCAGCCGGCCCTCGTCCCGCAGGGCGAGCAGGGTCGCGGCGGTGAAGGACTTCGTCATCGACGCGATCCGCGAGATCGTCGCCCGGCCCATCGGGGAGGAGCCCGCCGCGGGCGCACCGCCGTCGAGCTCGCGATGCCCGGCCGCGCCGTGGGCGAGGACAGGCTGCTCATGGCCGTGACCGCCGATGATCGCCCAGCTCACCCCGGAAGTCCTGTGCTCGGCGACCGCGGTGTCGAACAGGGAGGCGACGGCCGCGCGCACGGTATCGGGCAGGACGGGTGAGGTGGTGGTCTCAGGCATGCCAGTCACTGTAGAGGCTGGGCGTAGAAGCTGTGGACCACCGCGGCGACATCCTCGCCGAGCACCTCGGCGAGCTTCGCGGGATCGGTGCGCGCAGGATCCCAGGCACCGGGCGCCTGTTCGGGCTGCGCTGCGGCTCCGTCGGTCCCGTCGGTCCCGTCGGCTGCGCCGGCTGCGTCGGTCCCGCCGGCCTGCTGCGATGGGGCGGGCCCATGAGGGGTCACGAGGTCCTCGAGCGCGAGCCCGCGCAGGGTCAGCAGCAGCACCGGCTTCTCATCAACCGCCTCGACCAGCACGTACAGCAGCGCCGCCACGTGCCGGCAGGGCCCGGGCCAGTCCAGGCAGGAGCAGTCGTGGGAGAGCTCGGAGGCGTCCCGCGGCAGCAACGAGACGGCCGAGCCGCCCAGCTCCGCCTCGACCTCCTGCGGATACGTGCCGCCGGCCATCCGTGCCGGCAGCTCCGGACGTGACCGGGCGACCTGCAGGAAGGCCTGACGGTCTCCCTCGCGGAAGGCAGGCAGCTCGAGCCGGGCCTGATACAGCTCGCCGTCGGCGTCCAGCACGTCACCGCGGGCCAGGCCCGCCTCGACATCCAGCCACTGCACCCGCCCCGCGCGGGCGTCGGCCTTGCCGCGGCTCACCCGGGACGCGCCCAGCAGCCGCTCCGCCCCGTCGCGCAGCGCGACCGCATGCCAGCCCTTCCCGACGGAGCCGCGGCGGGAGATCAGCTGGATGCTCATGGCTCCTCCTCGTCGAGCGAGAGCAGGGACAGCAGGCGGTCGTCGTCCAGGGAGGCCAACCAGTCCTCCCCGGGGCCGACGGCAAGCTCCGCGAGGGACTGCTTGTCCTGCAGCACGGTGTCGATCTTCTCCTCCACGGTGCCGGCGCTGACCAGCTTGCTCACCGACACGTCGCGGCGCTGGCCGATGCGGAAGGCACGGTCGGTGGCCTGGTTCTCCACCGCCGGGTTCCACCACCGATCCAGGTGCACCACATGGTTCGCGGCCGTGAGCGTCAGCCCGGTGCCGCCGGCGCGCAGGCTCAGCAGCATCAGGCCAGGCCGGTCGCGGTCCTCCTGGAACTCGGCGACCATCTGGTCCCGATCCCGCTTGGAGACCCCGCCGTGGAGGAAGGGCACCGAGGTGACGCCGAGATCCGCGAAACGCTCCTGCCAGTACGGCACCAGCAGCTGCCCGAAGGTCGTGAACTGCGTGAACAGCAGTGCCTTCTGCCCCTCCTCGAAGGCGGCGCCCAACAGGTCATCGACCATCTCGAGCTTGCCGGAGCGGTGCTCGCCCTCGCGCACCAGCGCCGAGCCGTCCCCGAGGTAGTGGGCGGGGTGGTTGCACACCTGCTTCAACCGGGTGATCGCGGAGACCACCATGGTGCGGCGGGTATTCTCCTCCGCCCCGTCGATCTGCACCATCAGGTCCTGCACGATCGCCTCGTACAGCCCGGCCTGCTCGGGAGTCAGGTTCACCACCCGCGTCAGCTCGATCTTCTCCGGCAGGTCCTTGATGATCGATCGGTCCGTCTTCAGGCGTCGCTGGATGAACGGCGAGGTGACCAGCTTGAGACGGCTGAGCGCAGCCTCATCCCCCTCCTCCTCGATCGGGGTCGCGACCCGCTCCTGGAAGCTCGCGGCGGTGCCCAGCAGGCCCGGGTTCACCACCTCCATCAGGGAGTGCAGGTCCGCGAGCCGGTTCTCCACCGGGGTGCCGGTGAGCGCGAGGCGGTGCGGAGCCTGCAGCGTGCGCGCGGCGCGGGTGACCTGGGTGCCGGGCGTCTTGACGTGCTGCGCCTCGTCGAACACCAGACGATGCCAGGCCACGGCCGAGAGCACCTGCAGGTCGCGGGCCAGCAGCGAGAAGGTGGTGATCACCAGGTCCAGGTCCCGAGTCCCGGCCACGAACGACTCGCCCCGCAGCCGGTCCCCGCCGTGGTGGACGTGCACCCGCAGATGAGGGGCGAACTTCGCCGCCTCACGCTGCCAGGCACCGACCACGGACATCGGGCACACCAGCAGCGTGGGGCCGACGCGCCCAGGCGGCTCCTGCCCCCGCACGCCCTCCCGTTCACGGCACAGCAGGGCGAGCACCTGCATGGTCTTGCCCAGCCCCATGTCGTCGGCGAGGATCCCGCCCAGACCCTGCTGGTCCAGCGTCCACAGCCAGTTCACGCCGTCCAGCTGGTACGGCCGCAGCGTGGCCTGCAGCGACCCCGGCTGCGGGTGGTGCTCCGCGCCCTGCGCGCCGGGCATCAGGCGGGCCAGACCGTGGCTGCCGCCCGAGGTCAGGGCGGTGATCCCGAAGTCGACATCGGCCGCCTCGGGGGAGAGGATCAGGGAGAACATCTCAAGCCACGGCGCCCGGCCCGTCACCTCAGCGGGCTCCGGCACCGGCGGCGGCTGCTCGATGCGGGGCGCCTCGCGAGCGGGCCGCGGCGGCGGGTTCCCGGCCCGCTCGGCGCGGGTGCGCGCCCCGAAGGAGTCCAGGAACCGCTCGGCGGCGCGCAGCGTGGTCGCATCCAGGCGCACCCACTGCCCGCGCAGCTGCACCAGCTCGGACTGCGCCTCGCGGATCTCCTCCATCTCCTCCTCGGTCAGCTCGGTCTCGCCCACCGCGACCCGCCAGCGGAAGGAGGCCATCGCCCCGAGGCCCACCCCGGAACCTTTGCGCTCACCGGGATCCTCCTCGACCTCCTGCGGACGCAGCGTCGTCTTCTGCTTCGTCCAGTCGCGGGGCAGCAGCACCGTCACCCCGGCCTCCTCGAGCCAGGGAGTGTCGCGGGAGAGGAACTCGGAGGCCTCAGCGGTGGTCAGCAGCCAGTCCACGCCGGTCTCGTCCACGGCGGCACCGCGCACGGTCGGGGCCAGGCGCATCACCGCGGCGGAGGCCTCGGCGGCGCCCGCGGTGCTCAGATCGCCCACGGCGCGCAGATCGGCGACGGGATGGACGGTCCCGTCGGGCTCCCGCAGGCAGGTCTGCAGCGGCCAGGCGGTGCCCAGCGGCGGCTCGAACAGGCGCACCACCACCTCGCTGTTCCCGGAGCCGAGCTTCACACCGGGCCGGCCGGAGTCCACGAAGGCGTCGAAGGCGGCGGTGAGGCGGCGCTGGGCGGGCAGGTCGGCGCGCAGCTCGCCCTCATCGGCCAGGGCCCACAGCACCCCGTGGCGATCCTCTGCCGGTGCCGGGACGCGGCGCAGGTGCGCGGCGAACGCGACCCGGGCGTGCCCGTCCACGAGCGCGTGCAGCATCGGCGGGGCGCCCTTCTCAGGGGCGCGCCACTGCATCACGGGCCGCCCGAACCGCTCCACCGCGCGGGCACGCAGGTGACGCTGCTCCACCAGGGTTCGGGCGCGCAGGTCCAGCACCACCGCGGCCACCAGATCGGGCATCGCGATCAGCTCATCGCTCAGCCGCGCGGCGGCGCCGTCAGCGATCAGGGCGGAGAGATGAGCGGGGAGGTCGTCGCCGAAGCGCTCCGCCAGCAGCTCGCCGGCCGCTCCCACCAGAGCCGTCAGCGCCGCCCCCTCGAGCGGCAGGGCGGGCACGCGCCGGTCGGCGTCGCGGCCGGGCACCCGCACGCGGTGGCGCAGCAGGTCAGGGGCGTCGGCCAGGGCCCGGCCCAGCGTCTCGGGGGCCTCGGTGCGCAGCGGGGCGAGATCCTCGAGCGCACGGGAGCGGCCCGGCGCGGTCTGCTCCCTCACCCACAGGGCAGGACCCAGGTCGTCATCGACGACGAGATGCAGACGGCGGACGGGCATGGCCTGAGACTATGGCGCGGGGCTGACGCTCAGAGACCGTCGATGATCAGCGCGGTCGCGTCGAGCCAGGCTTCCTTGGTCTTGGGGGAGACTCGCGACCAGTCCAGGTGGGAGCCGTCGACGAAGTGCTGCTCGTAGGGCACCTCCGTGACCGCGCGAGTGTGCGCCCCGAAGTGCGCCAGCAGGCGGCTGCGCAGCGTCGGATCGAACTTGCCCTTGGCGGAATGGGACAGGATCGTCACCGCATTGTCGACCTGCTCGGCCAGGCCCGTGGCCCGCAGCTCGTCGATCATCCAGGCCGCGGCGTTGAAGGTGTCCTCGCGGACGGTCGAGATGATCACCAGCTGGTCCGCGCTCTCCACGGCCGCGAGCCAGTTCGAGGCGCGCACGTTGTTGCCGGTGTCGATGACCTTGACCCGGTAGAAGCGCGAGAGCGCATCGTTGAGATCGGCGAAGGCCTCGCCATCGATCGACGCGGCCGAGCCCGGGTCCTCGTCGGAGGCGAGGATGTCGAAGCGCATCCCTCCCTGCGGGCGCACGTACGGGTCGAGATCCGCGTTGCTCGCATGCGGCGCACGCAGCGTCTCGATGTCGTGCAGCAGGTCCACGGCGGTGCGGTGGTGGTCGGTGGGGATTCCGCGCCAGCCGAGCGTGCCGCGGGTCTCGTTGTTGTCCCAGGCCAGCACGTTCCCGCCGCGGGTCACGCCGAGGGTCGCGGCGATCATCAGCGAGGCGGTGGTCTTGTGGGCGCCGCCCTTGAGGTTCACCACCGCGATGTTGCGCGGCCCCTCGAGCGGCCGACGGATCCGCTCCAGGCGCTCGGTCTCTCTGCGTTCGCGGCGGTTGGGGCGCGGGGAGATCGCCCCGCCGGTGATGCGGGTGATGAAGCCGGGAAGGCCTCGCGTGGCCTTGACCTTCTCGCGCTTCTTGGTCGAGGACTGCAGATCCTGGAGCGTCGGGCGGGAGGGGTCGCGCTCGGGCACGGTGCGGGCCGGCAGCGGACGCTTGCGCACCGCGGAGTCCCGGACGGACGGCGCCACGGCGGGCGACGGCGCCGAGGCGGCCGACGGGGCGGACGAGGCGGAGGGCGCAGAGGGAGCGGAAGACGCGGAGGGCGCCGATGGCGCGGACGGAGCGGAAGGCGCCGATGGCGCGGACGGTGAGGAAGCCGCC
>JAAZLF010000194.1 GCA_012799425.1 Actinomycetales bacterium
CCGACGAGCCGATCTCAAGCGCTCCCGCCGACGTCCCGGCAGCGAGTGAGGCCGCATTCCCCACCGACCTGCGCGTTGTGCACCCCCGCCCCGCTGGTCTCGCTTACGTTGAACCCATGCTCCGCCGTCTCCTCGCCCGTGCCTTCTGGGCAGTCACCCCGTGGAAGTTCGTCTCGGAGCCCGCTCCGCCGCGCCCTTCGCTGATCATCGGTGCCCCGCACACCTCGAACTGGGACTTCGTGCTGATGCTGGGGATCGCGTGGCGGTTGAGGATCCCGCTGCGCTGGCTGGGGAAGCACACCCTGTTCACCTCATGGAGGGGTCCGATCATGCGCGCCCTGGGAGGGATCCCGGTCGACCGCGGGGAGCCGAGCAAGGTGGTCGACGAAGTGGTGGCACGAGCGCGGGCGGGCGAGCTGTTCGGACTGGTCGTCACGCCCGACGGGACGCGCGGCGCGCACAGCCACTGGAAGTCGGGCTTCTACCGGATCGCTCGCGCCGCCGGCATGCCGGTGGTGCTGGGGTACGTGGACCGCACCACGATGACCACGGGTCTGGGCCCTTCCCTCGAGCTGACCGGTGCGGTGGGAGCGGACATGGACCGCATCCGTGCCTTCTACGCGGACAAGGCCGGCTACCACCCCGCCATGCGGGTCGAGCCGCGCCTGCGTGAGGAGGACGGCAGCCCGGACACGGCTCCGCCCTCCCAGCCCTGACCCCGGCGGGTCAGACGCTCCCGCCCGACGGGCCGAGCGGGAGCGCCCCGTCCCGCGGCAGCCAGATCCAGCCCTCCTGCTGTGCGAGCTGCTTCAGCTCTTCGGGCGGTGGGATGGCGCGACCCTGCTCGACCTCTCGGGCCAGGAGGGCGGCGAGCACCGCGTCGAGGACGTCGTCCCGTGCCGCGCACAGCGAGCGGTGCCCGTTCCATTCCAGCCAGGGCAGCGCCTGTTCGAGCGCCTCGATCAGCGCGGAGCGCCCGGCCTCGTTCTTCGTCCCCTTGTAGCCGCGGTACGGCAGCTGCCAGCTCCGCAGCGCCGCGGCCGGGTACACCTCGCACAGCCGTCCCGAGCCGTCCCGCGCCACGTCCACGCCGAGCCCCCGCAGCCTCGCCTCTATGCCCGCCCAGCGCAGCGCCGGGTGGGCGATGCGGTCGGTCGCCACGCTCAACGGGGTCAGGCCGGTGCGCTCGTGGACCACCAGGTCGGTGGCGCGCATCGCCAGGCCCCTGCGCCAGGGCCCACCGGTGGACGCCGGCGCGGGCATGACACCCTCGGCGTGCGCGGAGAGCAGCTCCACGAAGCTGCGCGGCCATCCCACGGGCACGTCGACCCCGATCCGTCGTGCGCCGTCGAACGCGTCGATCAGCTCCTCGTCCCGGGCGCCGAGGACAGCGTGCTCGATGCGGACACGCCTGCCGTCATCATGCAGCACCGCCAGGCCGGTGCTGCGCGCCTGCGCCGCCAGGTCGATGCCGACGAACAGTGAGCTCATCGTTCCAGGCTACGGCCCGTGGAGCCGACCGTGCCGGGGGAACCGAACGCTCGGACGGTCCCCGCAGCGCCGGCGGGCGTAGGGTGCACGGATGGAGCTCCTCGAGCACGGCGCACCGGTCCCGGACCCCCTTCAGCCGTATCTCGAGGTCGACCGCTCCCGCCCTCGACACGAGTGCTGGGTGATGGGGCACATGGTCGCCGGTCTCGACGGCACCGCAGCGATCGCAGGTCGCGTCGGCGCGCTGTCCACGCCCCCTGATCAATCTCTGTTCCGCCGGATGCGCCAGATCGCCGACGTGGTGCTGATCGGGGCCGAGACCGTCCGGCGCGAGGGCTACGCCCCGATCCGCCTGTCCGAGGAGACACGCGAGCAGCGTCGGCTCCGGGGGCAGACCCCGACGCCGCCGGTCGCGGTGGTGACCCGCAGCCTCGATCTCGACCTCGCCGCGAGCGTCTTCGCCGATGCTCCCGAGGACGCCCGCACCCTGCTGATCACCTGTGCCGCGGCGGATCCGCAACGGCTGGAGGCGGCCCATGAGGTGGCGACAGTGGTCATCGCCGGTCAGGAACGCGTCGATCCGGCCGCCGCCCTGCAGGCGCTCGCCGAGCGCGGGCATGCCGTGGTGCTGTGCGAGGGCGGTCCTCGCTGGCTGGGCGAACTGGTCGCAGCGGACCGTCTCGACGAGCTCTGCCTGACGCTCTCCCCGCTGATGGGCGGCGACCTCCTGCCGGTCAGCGTCACGCCGCCGGGCGCAGGGCTCAGCCATTTCACGCTCAGGAGCACGATGGTCGAGGACGGCACCCTGTTCCTGCGCTACGAGTCCCTGCCGCCGGAGCGCCGCAGCGATGGATGACGCCGCGTTCGCCGAGCTCACCTCTGCTGCGGATCCTGCGATGGTGGTGGTGACCACCGCGGCGGACGGCGAGCCGGCCGGGTGCCTGGTGGGCTTCCACAGCCAGTCGAGCATCTCGCCCGCGCACTACAGCGTGCGGCTGTCGAAGGCGAACCACACCTATCGGGTAGCGCTGCGCGGCTCCCACCTCGCGGTCCACTTCCTGGCGGCTGACGATCTTCCCCTCGCCGAGCACTTCGGGACCGTCTCCGGGGAGGACGCCGAGAAGTTCGCCGGGCTCGCTCTCCAGCATGCGGTCGGAGGAGTCCCGCTGCTGGAGGCGTGCCCCCGTCGGCTCCTCCTGCAGCGGATCACGCTGCTCGATGACGGTGGCGATCACGTGGGCGTGACCGGGTCCGTGCTCTCCGCCGGTGCTCGGGGTGGCTTCGTGCCGCTGCGGCTGTCCGATGTCGCGCATCTGCGTGCCGGTCACGACAGCGAGGAGCGGGCGATCAGCCCCTGAGCACGCTCGCGCTGGGCGCTCAGCGGCCGGGCTCCGTCGGGCCGGCCCGTCGCCGGTGAGCGCGCATGTCCCAGTCCACCAGCAGGCGCAGGGCCAGGCCGCCGGCGAGCAGCCCTCCCACCAGATCCGTCACCCAGTGCCACCCCAGGAGGAAGGACACGGTCACGGAGTTCACGCAGATCAGCACCACCGCCCAGCGCAGGGTCAGCACCAGGCGCCGGGAGGCGCTGCTGTACTGCGAGATCAGGTAGACCGCGGCGCCATAGATCAGCATCGCCTCGGAGGCGTGGCCCGAGGGGAAGCTGATCCCCTTGGTGCCCATCTCGAACAGTCCCGCGTCCAGGAGATCGGGATCGCGCTCGTAGGTCACGCCGCGGGCCGTCAGCACCTTCATCGCCCCGATGCCGATCACGAAGGCGGCTTCGGCGAGAAGAGCGACCAGAAGGGGGCGCCATGAGCGTCGGCGCCGGGCGAGCACGATCGCCACTGCCGCCAGGATCGGGACGCAGACGATCTGGCTCGCCACCCGATCCAGCACGTTCTGCGCGAATGGGATCAACGAGGGATCGAGCCGGTACAGCCATCGCTTCGCCAGGAACAGGTCGAGGCCCTGGAAGGGGCCGGCCGCCAGGAGGGTCACGATCACCAGCGCGATGCCGAGGACCGGGGCGGAGGTCAGCCGGGAGAACAGGCTGCGCGAGCGGTCGCCGACGAGACGCCGGACGAGACGGGGGTCGCTCGCGGCGTCGGCCGGGGGGTGCGGATCGGCGGCCATGATGGGTCGAGCGTAGAAGAGGCCGTGGCCCGATGACGCACCCGCACGCCCGGCACCGCACAGGATCACAGCCCGGCCGGCTCCGGACCCAGGTGCTCGGCTCAGGTGAGGCGGTGCGCCTGCTCGGCTCAGCGCAGCAGGCGGCGCAGCAGCCGGTGGGCTCCGCGTCGTCCCACGCGTCTGCCCACGGCTTCCGGTCCGCGCTGCGCTGCGCGCACGTCCCCGCGGATCCGCCGTGCCCGGAAGAGCCAGTTCAGCATGGTGACCTCCTCATGGTCCTCGCCGAGCATGCTCGTTCGTCGACCCTACCGGCAGGATGCCGTCGAGGGCGATGCACGTGCTCGACCTCTGCGCGGCGGATACCCGCTGTGGCCAGGCCGTCCCGGCGCGCCCCGGTCATTTTGCGAAGGCGCTCTTCATGCATCGCATGGCGGCGAGGGTCTTCGGCACGCCGATGTACGGCATGAGGTGCACGAAGCACTCGGCGACCTCTTCCCTGCTCATCCCGGCGATGTCCACGGCAGTCTTGATGTGGCCGGTGAGCTGGGGCTCGGTGCCGCCCATGGCAGCCAGTGCGGCCATGTTGAGCATCTGGCGGTCGCGCAGCTCGAGGCCCTCACGCTGGTAGGTGCCGCCGAAGACAGCACCGACGACCCAGTCGGAGGCGCCCGGAGCGAACTCGTCCAGCTGCTGCTTCCATGCCGCGGCGCTCTCGGGCGACTGGGTCTCCTCGACGAACCGGTTGCCCTCATCCATGCTCAGCTCCACTGTGTCCTCCTCCGGAACGGGGGTCTTGTCCCTGGTCAGGCTAACAGTCAGGGTCTGCGCCTACTGCGGAAGGGATGCGCCGGCTGCAGTTCACCTGGTCGTCACGAGGCTGTCACGACGACCGTCTTCACTGGTGGCATGATCAGCTCCACCTCCCCGGGCCGTCGGGCTCTGCTGCGCGGCGCCGCCGCTGCGGCGCTGGCCACCTCCCTGCCGGTGGGCGGCGCCGCAGCAGCCGGTCCCCGCGGTGCCGGGACCTCACGCCTGTCGCTCCCCTCCGGCCTCCAGACCGGCGACGTCACCTCACGCTCGGCGGTGCTGTGGTCCCGCGCTTCCGGCGAGGGTCGGCTGCACGCCGTCCTCCATGCCCTGGACGCTGACGGGAAGCGCCTCACCGGCGGCGGACGCCGACGAGGACGAGGCCGCGGCCACGACGGCAGCCCGTTCACGCTGCGCGGACCGTGGGCCACCGCAGAGACCGACTTCACCGCCCGGATCAGTGCGAACGGGTTGCCCGCCGGCACCTCCTTCGAGACCGAGCTGTTCTTCGAGGATGAGCACGGCAGACGCAGCGAGGTGGGCACGGGGCGGTTCAGCACCGCCCCGGGACCCCGGTCCGACGGCGCCCAGACCTTCGTGTGGACCGCCGACACCGCAGGCCAGGGCTACGGCATCAACCCCGACGTCGGCGGGATGTTCGGCTACGAGACGATGCGCTCCCTCGCCCCGGACTTCTTCCTCCACGCGGGCGACACCGTCTACGCGGACGGCCCGATCGCCGAGACGCTCGAGGAGCCCGACGGTGCGCTGTGGCGCAACCTCGTCACCGAGGAGGTGAGCAAGGTGGCCGAGACCCTCGAGGAGTTCCGTGGCCGCCACCGCTACAACCTCATGGACGACAACATCCGTGCGATGTACGCCGAGGTGCCCGTGATCGCCACCTGGGACGACCACGAGACCACCAACAACTGGTGGGCCGGGGAGCTGCTCGAGGACGACCGCTACACGGTGCGCGATGTGAACACCCTTGCCGCTCGGGGCCGACGGGCCTGGCAGGAGTACCAGCCGATCGCCGACGGGCGCGGCCTCTCCCGTGGCACCGGGTTCGAGCCCGAGCGCATCTACCGCCGCATCGAACGCGGCCCGGACCTGGACGTGTTCGTGCTGGACATGCGCACACACAAGGGCGAGAACACCGACGGGCTCGAACAGGAGGCCACCACGATCCTCGGCGAGGAGCAGCTGCAGTGGCTGCTCAAAGGGCTACGGAGGTCGCAGGCGACGTGGAAGGTGATCCTCGCCGACCTGCCGCTGGGCATCATCGTCCCCGACGGGGAAGGACAGGAGTCGATCTCCAACGCTGAGGACGGCGCTCCCCTGGGCCGCGAGCTCGAACTCGCCCGGCTGCTGTCCGGGATCAAGAGCCAGCGCACCCGCAACGTGGTGTTCCTGACCGGCGACGTCCACTACTGCGCCGCCCACCACTACTCCCCCGAGCGCGCGGCGTTCACCGACTTCGATCCGTTCTGGGAGTTCGTCGCCGGACCGATCAACGCCGGCTCCTTCGGACCCAACGAGATGGACGGGACCTTCGGGCCCGAGGTCGACTTCCAGAAGGCCGGGCCTGCGCTGGGCTCCCCGCGCGACGGCACCGGCCAGTTCTTCGGCCGGGTCGAGGTCGCCCCGCAGGGAGAGTCCTTCACGGTCGAGCTCATCGATGCCAACGGGGATGTGCAGTACACCCGGTCGTTGACGCCGGAGCACTGAGGGGTTTCAGGCCCGGGCGCAGCTCATGCCTTCAGCACGTACCGCAGGGTCTCCACGACCTGGTCCGTGGTGGTGCACCAGGCCTGAGCCTCGGCGTCGACCTCCTTGAGCGGATGGACGATCTCTTCGTCGTGGAGGGTCACGTAGGGCTTGCCCAGCGCGGCGCAGTAGCCGGCATCGAAGGCGGCGTTCCACTGCTTGTACTTGTCCCCGAAGCGCACTACCACTAGGTCGCTCTGCTCGATCAGGGTGCGCGTGCGGATAGCGTTGACCTTGGCGGACTGATGATCGCGCCAGAACTGACTTTCGGTCTCGCCCAGATGGTCGCCGGCGGCGTCGCTTGCGGGGTGATCGGTCACCGGCGAGGTGAATTCCACGTCGAGCCCGGCGGCCTCCGCACCCCGCTGGATCTCGTCGCGCCAGTCGGTGTGGATCTCGCCGGAAAGATAGACAGAAAAGCTCATGGCTGAATGCTCCTTCATCAG
>JAAZLF010000195.1 GCA_012799425.1 Actinomycetales bacterium
CGATGCCGGCGACGTCGAGGCCCTCGGCCGGGGTGGCGATCGGCATGGTCCTCACCGGGATCAGCCCGGGGACCGCCGCCGCGGCGAGGGCAGCCAGGGAATACGAGTTGCGATGCACGCGTCCACCGTACCCGGCCGGAGCCGTCGGCCCGCGTAGGCTCGGAGCATGGCGAAGCTCCGTGGTCCCCACCTCAGCACCCCTCTGACCCTGCTCGGTTCCGATCGCGATGCCCTGCTGCGCGGCGACGAGGGCATCCTCGACCCGGGCGAGGACGCCCGATACCTGGTCAGCCGCGCCGGTGCGGTCGCGCTGCACGAGGACGAGGACGGCACCCTGCACGCGGTCCTGGAGACCGAGGATCCCCGCGGCGGCACCCTGCAACCGCTGGTGCTCCTGGGTCGACGCGACGGTTACCGGGTGCTGGCCGTCGAGGTTCCCGAGCCGAGCCCCGAGCTCGACGACCCCGGGCGCGACCTGCGCGACCTGCGTCGTGTCGCCGATCGGCTGCATGACCGGGACGCCGACCTCGCGGCCGCGGCGGTCGCGATGGGGTTCTGGCACCGCTCGATGCGCCACTGCCCGCAGTGCGGCACCGTGCTCGAGGCGGAGATGGCCGGCTGGGTGCTGCGCTGCCCCGAGGACGGCATCGAGCAGTTCCCCCGCACCGACCCCGCCGTGATCATGGCCGTGCGGGACGGGCAGGACCGTCTCCTGCTGGCCCGCAACGCCCATTTCCCCAGCGGGTTCCACTCCGTGCTGGCCGGGTTCGTGGAGCCGGGCGAGAGCCTGGAGAACGCGGTCGCCCGCGAGGTCGGCGAGGAGGTCGGCATCACCGTGGAGGAGGTCGAGTACGTGGGCAGCCAGCCCTGGCCCTTCCCCCGTTCGCTGATGCTCGGATACCGGGCCTGGGCACCCGGGGCCGATGCACTCACCCTGCAGGACGAGGAGATCGCCGAGGCGCGCTGGTTCAGCCGCGAGGAGCTCGCCGCCGCGCTCGAGGCGGAGGAGATCCAGCTGCCCGGTGCGGCCTCGATGGGGCGCGCCCTGATCGACGACTGGTACGGGCGGTCCGCCGAGCGGTGAGCAGCTGGCGGTGGGTGTGAGGCACCCGCCGTCCACAGCACGGTGCGGGGTGTCAGAGGGTCCTGGCAGGATGAACCGTGATGACCGACCACGCCGCAGTCCCCGCCGCAGAGGCTCCCGCCTCCGCACCCGCCGATGCCGAGTCCCTGCTCGCAGCGCTCGATCCCGAGCAGCGAGAGGCGGCCAGCAGCTTCGGCAGCCCGCTCTGCGTGCTCGCCGGTGCCGGCACCGGCAAGACCCGCGCGATCACCCACCGCATCGCCTACGGCGTCGCCACCGGCCAGCTGAACCCGCGCCACGTGCTCGCGGTAACGTTCACCGCCAAGGCCGCGGCCGAGATGCGCTCCCGGCTGCGGGATCTCGGCGTGCCCGCGGTCCAGGCCCGCACCTTCCACTCCGCGGCGCTGAGGCAGCTGCGCCACTTCTGGCCGCGCGTGGTGGGCGGCTCGATGCCCGAGCTGCTGACCAACAAGTTCGCCGGCATCGGCGAGGCCTGCCAGCGCCTGCACCTGAGCGTGGACCGCGCCGCGCTGCGCGACATCGTCGCCGAGGTCGAATGGTCCAGGGTCTCGATGCTGACCCCCGAGTCCTATCCGGAGGCCGCGCTGCAGGCGCGTCGCCCGGGCGTGGCGGGCTTCGACTCCCGTTCGATCTCCCGCATCCTCACCCAGTACGAGGAGGTGAAGAAGGAGCGCGATGTGATCGACTTCGAGGACGTGCTGCTGCACCTGGTCGGCTTCCTCAGCGAGCGGGCCGACGTCGCCCGGGAGGTGCGCGGCCAGTACAAGCACTTCGTGGTCGACGAGTACCAGGACGTCTCGGCCCTGCAGCACGCCCTGCTGCGGCTGTGGCTGGGCACCTCCGACGACCTGTGCGTCGTCGGCGACGCCGCCCAGACCATCTACACCTTCGCCGGTGCCCGCGCCTCGTACCTGCTGGACTTCCGCAAGGAGTTCGCACGGGCCCGCACCATCCGCCTGGAGCGGAACTACCGCTCGACCCCCGAGATCGTGAGGCTCGCCAACACCGTCCTGGACGGTGCCCAGGGCCGCACCCGGGACTCACGCCTCACCCTCATCTCCCAGCGGGAGACGGGGCCGCCGCCCCTGGTCGAATCCTTCCCCGATGATCCCGCCGAAGCCGATGGCATCGCCGATCGCATCGACGCCCTGATCACCGAGGGCAGGCCCGCATCGGACATCGCGATCCTGTTCCGCACGAACAGCCAGTCCGAGGCCTTCGAGCAGGCGCTGACCTACCGCGGCATCGGATATCTGGTGCGCGGCGGCGACCGTTTCTTCGAGCGTCAGGAGGTGCGCCGTGCGATGGTCTCCCTGCGTGCCGCCACCCGTGTCGAGCAGATCGATCCGGCGCGTGCCGTGCGGGATGTGCTCTCCCAGCAGGGATGGTCGCCGCAGGCCCCCGAGACCACCGGAGCGGTCCGGGAGCGCTGGGACTCGCTGAACGCCCTGGTGGGACTCACCGACACCGTCACCGCGCGCCCCGGAGCGACCATGGATGACGTGGTGCGCGAGCTCGAGGAGCGCGCGGAGTCGCAGGCCGCGCCCGTCGTCGACGGCGTGACCCTCGCGTCGGTGCATGCCGCCAAGGGCTTGGAATGGCCGGTCGTGTTCGTGGTCGGCGCCAGCGACGGACTGCTGCCGATCTCGATGGCGAGGACCCCTGCCGAGATCGAGGAGGAGCGGCGGCTGTTCTACGTCGCGCTCACCCGCGCACGCGATCTGCTCACGGTCAGCTGGGCCTCCGCACGCACTCCCGGGGCCCGTGGCTCGCGCAAGGCCTCCCGCTTCCTCGACGGCGCGCTCGAGCATCCCGATGCACCGCGCTCCGCCGCGGGCGCCCAGTCGCGTCGCACCGGACGCCGCTCCGCCACGGTCTTCGCGGAGTGCCGGGTGTGCGGGCAGGGCCTGGTCAGCCCGAAGGAGCAGCGTCGCGGACGACATGACGGGTGCCCTTCGCCGGCGGGGGGCGGGCTCCTCGCCGAGCTGCGCAGCTGGCGCCGTGACGAGGCGCGGC
>JAAZLF010000196.1 GCA_012799425.1 Actinomycetales bacterium
GACTTCAACCTCGACACGTACCGCGTGGTGGCCAACAACGGGAACTTCTGGCGCACCTACGGCAACACCGTGGTCTACACCCTCATCGGCACCACCATCGCGATGGTGCTGACCACGACCTACGCCTATGTGCTCTCGAAGAAGCATCTCAAGGGGCGCGGCCTGCTCATCGGCATCGCCGTGTTCACGATGTTCTTCAACGGCGGCATCGTCCCGAACTACGTGCTCATCTCCTCGCTGGGGATGAAGAACACCATGTGGGCGGTGATCCTCCCGCCGGCGCTGTCGGTCTTCAACCTCCTGGTCATGAAGGCGTTCTTCGAGAACCTGCCCAACGAGCTGGAGGAGGCCGCGCACATCGATGGCCTCAGCTGGTTCGGGATCTTCTTCCGCATCGTGCTGCCGCTGTCCAAGGCGGTGATCGCCACGATGGTGCTGTTCTACTCGGTGCAGTACTGGAACGACTGGTTCGCGGCCTTCCTCTACCTGGACCGCACCGACCTGTTCCCGGTGACGCTGTTCCTGCGGAACCTCATCGCCGGCGCCTCGACCGCCGCCTCCGAGGGCGCTGCGGCCTCCGGCTCCACCGTGAGCGACATCAACGCCAACATCCAGTCGGTCACGATGATCCTGATCCTGATCCCCATCCTGTGCGTGTACCCGTTCGTGCAGCGGTACTTCGTCTCGGGGATCATGCTCGGCTCCGTCAAGGGCTGAGCCCCAGCGCCCCGTCGTCCCTCCGTGGCCGCGGGGCGCTCGCACGAGCAATACACCCATGCAGGACCAGATGTTGACGTCGAAGGAGACACCATGAGACGCCGCCAGATCCTCACCGCCGGAGCGGTCGCCACCACGATCGCCGCCGCGGCCCCGGCAGCCATCGCCGCTCCGGGCGGGGGCGGAGGACCGAAGAAGCCTCCGGGCAACGGACGCAGCAAGCCCCCGGGCCTGGCCAAGAAGGACAACCTCGCCTTCGCCGCCGGGGACACGCTGAAGATCGGCTGCGCCATCGCCGGCGGTGGTCACCACACCGACGAGGACTACCCGGACCCGTTCACCAGCGACCAGCCCTACCGCGAGGTGCTCGCGAGCGAGTTCACCTCGCTCTCGGCCGAGAACCAGATGAAGTGGGACCACCTGCGCCCCGCGCCGGACACCTACGACTTCACCGACGCCGACGCGATCGCGGACTTCGCCGAGGCCAACGGCCAGGTGGTGCGCGGACACACCCTGATGTGGCACAGCCAGAACCCCGAATGGATCGAGCAGGGCGACCACACCCCGGAGCAGCTGCGCGAGATCCTGAGGGACCACATCTACACGGTGGCCGGTCGCTACGCGGGCCGCATGCAGCAGTGGGACGTCGTCAACGAGATCTTCGATGACAACGCCGAGCTGCGCACCACCGGGAACATCTGGATCCGTGAGCTGGGCCCGGAGATCATCGCCGACTGCTTCCGTTGGGCGAACGAGGCCGATCCGGAGGCGCTGCTGTTCTTCAACGACTACAACGTCGACGGCATCAACGCCAAGAGCGACGCCTACTACGCGCTCATCGTGGACCTCCTCGCCGACGGCGTCCCGGTCCACGGCTTCTCCACCCAGGGGCACCTGTCGCTGCGCTACGGGTTCCCCGACGACCTCGCCGACAACCTCCAGCGGTTCGCCGACCTCGGGCTGCAGACAGCCGTCACCGAGCTCGACGTGCGCATGGATGTGGCCGAGGGGGAGGCGCCGACGCCGGAGCAGCTCGAGCAGCAGGCCGACTACTACCGCCGCGTGACCGAGGCGGCGCTCTCCGTCGAGGGCTGCTCCTCGCTCACCCTGTGGGGCGTGCTGGACAAGTACTCGTGGGTGCCGGTGACCTTCCCCGGTGAGGCCGCGGCGACCGTGCTGTGGGACGACTTCTCCCGCAAGCCCGCCTACTACGCGGTCCAGGACGCGCTCGCCGAGGCGAGCGGACGCGAGGGGCATCCGGCGCTGCGGCGCTGACCGACGCCTCCGAGGCGTCTCGAGCAGGACCCATGCGGGGGCGGTGCCACGGCGCCGCCCCCGTTCTGCTGCGCGCTGGTCAGTGGATCGGGTCAGTGGAGTGAGTCAGTGGATCGGGCGGCCGCTGGCGTCAGAGATCCCGGAGGCGCGGAAGAAGTAGGTGCGCAGCTGATCGCGCCACTCCTCGGCCGAGCGCTCCTGCTCGCGCAGCAGCTGCGTCACCCGTGCATGCAGAGCCGCGGGGACGCGGCCCTCGAGCTGCTGCCAGCGCGGGCGCAGCGTGAGCACCTGCTCGAAGGCGTCGGCCCGGGAGTCGTAGATGTGCTGGATGACCGTCTTCCCGCTGTGCAGGCGGTGCGTGTACGGCACGTGATGGAAGAACAGCAGCAGCTCATCGGGGCAGGTCTCCGCCGACTCGTAGAGCGAGGCCCACGGTTCGGGGTACAGCCCCGCGAAACCGGTGCCGGTCGCGACGGTGCGATCCACGCCGATGCCGTCACGGTCCGCGAAGTGATAGGTGCCCCACGGGGTGTACTCGTAGCCGTCCACGTCGGGCCCGTAGTGATGGCCCGGGCGCACCATGAACCCCACCCCGAGCGGAGCGGTGTACTGCTCGTACAGCAGCCACGACCCGGCCAGCAGCTCCTGCAGCACCTCCCCGATCAGGGGATCGGAGCCGAAGGTCGCCGCGATCCACTCCTCCAGGATCTGCTCGGGAGGCAGCTCCGCGTCCCAGGCGAGCCGCCCCAGGGCGAACAGGTTCGCCTGCGCGAGCGGGTGCCCGGTCCAGAACTCGTCGGATCCGACGTTCGAGACCGCGACCACCCCGCCGGGACGCTCCGCGGTGCCGGCGACGATCTGAGCGAGCGTCGCAGCGCCGGAGCCGGGATCGCCGAAGGGGAAGCGGAGGTTCTCGCTCCACCACGGCGCGAGGTAGCACAGGTGCTTCTGCTGCCCGGTGTACTCCTGGGTGACCTGCAGCTCGACCGCGAGGCGGGTGCGGGGCATCGCCCCGATCACGGGAGAGACGGCCTCACGGGTCTGGAAGTCCATGGGGCCGTGCTTGACCTGCACGATCACGTTGTCGTCGAAGCGGCCGTCCAGCGGCGCGAAGTGGTCGTGGGCGGCGCGGGCGCGGTCCGTGCGGCGGTCGCGCCAGTCCTGATGATGGTCGTAGACGAACGCCCTCCAGAACACCTCGCCGCCGTGCGGGGCCAGGGCGCGGGCCAGCAGGTTCGCGCCGTCGGCATGATCACGGCCGTAGGCGAAGGGCCCGGGCTGCCCCTCGGAGTCGGCCTTGACCACGAAGCCGCCGAAGTCGGGGATCTGCGCATAGACCGCGTCGGCCGCCTGGCGCCACCAGTCCTGCACCTCGATGTCCAGGGGGTCGGAGATCTCCAGGCCGCCCAGCAGGATCGGGGAGGCGAAGGAGACCGACAGCAGCACCGAGATGCCCTGCGCCCGGAAGATCTCCGCGAGGCGGGCCACCTGGTCCAGCCGGGTCGTGAGCAGGGTGGCCTCATGGGCGTGGACGTTGACGTTGTTGAGCGCGACGCGGTTGATGCCGATCGAGCCCAGCAGCCGTGCGTAGTGCTCCACGCGTGTCAGATCGGTGCGCAGCTCGCCGTGCTCGTAGAACAGGGAGCCTCCCGCGTAACCGCGTTCGACCTGCCCCATCACGGGGTGGACGGTCATGTTGTCCCAGTGATCGAGCATCCGGATCGCGTGCGCGGGGGAGTGGACGCTCCAGTCGCCGTCCGCTGTGCCTCCCGTGCCTCGCAGCACGGCGTAGAAGCCGTACAGCAGGCCCCGGCCCCCGCCTCCGACCAAGGTGAGGTGCTCGCCGTCGGTCCGCAGAGCGAAGGCCTCGGCGCCCGCCGCCTCGAGTTCGTCGAGCACCTCCGTGCCTGTGCCCTCCGCACGGGCTGCGGTCAGGTCGTACAGGGCCAGGGATCCGGGCGCGCCCTCCGCGAGGGAGCGCAGCCGCGTGATCTCGGAGCCGACGGTGGCCGCGAGCGGCCCGTCGGCGTGCAGGTGCACCTCGCGGGGCAGGCGCGCGGCGGCGTGTTCACCGAACCAGGCGAGGTGAGCGAGGTCAGCGAGGTCAGCGGGGGCGGTGCTCACAGGCGCCCGCGCAGCCAGTCGAGCTGACGGCGCTGCTGAGCAGGCCCGCCGCCCTCATGGTTGTTGTACGGGTAGACGACGATCTCGCGCTCCGGGTCCGTGTCGGTGGCGCTGCCGTAGAGGTTGTAGGCGGCGAACACGGTCGAGGGCGGGCAGATGACATCGCGCAGCGCGACCGAAAACATCGCGGGTGCGGTCGCCCGGCGCCCCAGGTGCAGGGCGTCGACGTAGGACAGAGTGCGGAAGGTCTGCTCCTCGAGGCCCCGGTGGACAGCCAGGTAGCGCACGATCTCCTGGTACGGGTCGGCGTCGGTGATCTCGACCGCGCGGCGCATGTGAGTCAGGAACGGGACGTTGGTGAGCAGGGCGTCGACGTCGGGCACGAGGCCCGCAGCCCCGAGCGCGAGTCCGCCGCCCTGGCTGTTGCCGGTGACCGCGACGCGGCCATCCGCCCCGGGCAGGGCCCGGGCGACATCGACGGCGCGGGCAGCATCGGTGAACAGACGGGTCAGGTATGCGGTGTGCGGGGAGGCGATGCCGCGGGTCATCACTCCGGGTGCAGCCGGGCCGGATCCGGCCGGGTCGGCGGTGTGGCCGCCCGCTCCCCAGCTGGAGCCCTGCCCCCGTGTGTCCATCACCAGGTGGCCGTAACCGGCGCCCGCGAAGGCCAGGCGCTCGAGCGGCTC
>JAAZLF010000197.1 GCA_012799425.1 Actinomycetales bacterium
GCGCCAGACGGTGCGGAACTCCTGAGCCATCCGGCCGGGCTTGGACAGCGTGCGCACCGGCAGGCTGGTCGCGAGCTGCCCCGGATCACGCCGCAGCCTCCTCATCAGACGCCGCGGCTTGCTGGAGATGCGCTGGCGGAGATCGGGCAGGTAGTCCTCGGAGACGTCGAGCCGGGTCACGGCACCGCATCCGGTGCACTGGATCTGGGACACGAATCGCCCCGCGTAGACGACCACGTGCTCTGCCTCCTGATCGCAGGCGGTGCAGCGCAGGTAGCTCTCCTCGACGCTCATCGTCCCCTCCTCACCCTGTCCTCAAACCTAGCGCGCTGACCACGTCCTGCGCCAGGAGCAGATCCTGGGCGTAGGTGATCTTGAAGTTGGTCTCCTCGCCGCGCACCCAGGTGACGGGGATGTCGGTGTACTCCTCGGCACAGGAAGCGGTATCGGTGCCCACGAAGCCGTCACGTGCTGCCGCCTCGTACGCGTCCAGGATCGTCGCGGCGTGGAAGCCCTGCGGGGTCTGCACCCGCACCAGCGCGTCGCGCCGCAGCTCGGCATCGGTGGCGAGGGTGTGCTCCGGGCCGGCGGCGGCGATGTCGGACGCGGGGATGCCGGGGACCGCTCCCCCGCATTCCCGGGCAGCGTGCAGCACCGCGGAGGCAAGGCCATGAGAGATCAGGGGCCGGGCGGCATCGTGGATCAGCACGGTGTCGACGGCGCCGCTGTCGATGCGGTCGGCCAGATGGCGCAGCGCGAGCAGCTCGGACTCCTGACGAGTCTCACCGCCGGTGATGATCTCCAGCGGGCTGTCCGTCTCGCGGGTGTCGACGAAGCGCGCGTGCTCGAGGTCCTCGGGCCGGACCACGAAGACGAGGTTCCCGACTCCCTCGACGGAGGCGAGCGTGTTCAGCCCCCACGCGGCGATGCTCCGTCCCGCCAGCGGCAGGAACGCCTTGTTGATCCCGGCACCCACGCGCGTACCCGATCCACCGGCGAGCACGATGCCTGCGGCCCGACCGTGGGGGCGGCGGGAGCGGAGGCGTCGGGGCTGGGTCACGCTGGCATCGTAGACGCCCGTGGACCTCTCGTGGATCGTCCAGCGAGGACGTGACAGAATCGACCCTCGCCGGTGCGCGGTCCGGCCCTCCACCGCCTGCCCTCGAGCCGTTGCTCGTCACCCGCCCCCAGCCCAGGAGTCCGAATGCTCACCATCGCCATCGTGTGCGGCGCAGGGATCGCCACCTCCGCACTGATCGCGGAGCAGGTGCGTGACCACCTCACCTCCCGCGGCCGCGAGACGCACGTCGTCCAGGCCACGGTCATGGATCTGCTCTCCCCCGATTTCCAGGCCGACCTCGTCGTCAGCACCGTCGATCTGCCCGATGCCCTGGGCATCCCCCAGGTCTCCGGGATGCCCCTGCTGCTGGGGACCAGCCCGAAGGTGACCTTCGACGACATCGACCGCCTGCTGGACCGCATCGACGCCGGCGGCGAGGGCGGGCGCCGATGACCTCAGCGTCGGCCCTCCCCCGAGTCGGGCTCGGGGTGGACGTGCATGCCTTCGCGCCCGCCGGCGCCGGCCGCGAGCTGTGGCTGGCGGGCCTGCTCTGGCAGGACGAGCAGGGTCTTGAGGGGCATTCCGATGCCGATGTCGCCTGCCA
>JAAZLF010000198.1 GCA_012799425.1 Actinomycetales bacterium
CGGCCTGTACACGGTGGACTACATGCTCGACGGCGACCCCGTCGGCTTCTTCGACGCGCTCGCGCACCTCGCCCTGCCGGTGCTGGTGCTGTCGCTGGTGACCATCGGGATGCTGACCCGCTTCGTGCGCACCTCCGTGCTCGAAGTGCTCTCGGTGGACTACGTGCGCGCCGCCCGGGCCCGCGGTCTCAGCGGCACCCGGATCGTCCTGGACTACGTGCTGCGCGGCGCCTCCCTGCCGATCCTCACCGTGGTCGGCGTGGCCTTCGGTGCGCTGCTGTCCGGCACGGTGCTGGTGGAGTCCGTCTTCGCATGGCCGGGGCTGGGCACCTACGCCTACACCTCGGCCTCCAACCTGGATCTGCCCGGCATCATGGGCGTCGGCCTCATCGTCGGCGTGATCTACATCGGGATCAACTTCGTGGTCGACATCCTCTACGGGATCCTCGACCCGAGAGTGAGGCTGGGATGAGCGCTCCGTCGCAGACACCGCAGGAGGGCGCCCCGTCGCAGGAGCCCGTGACCGGCGCAGCCGCCGGGCTCGAGGAGACGCCCGTGGTGCGCCCCGCCGCCCGCTGGCGAGGGGCCCTCCGCTCCCCGCTGGGCGTGATCGGCGCGGTGATCGCGCTGATCTGGGTGGTCATCGCGTTCACCGCCCACCTCTGGGTCCCCTTCGAGCCCACCGCTCAGGAGCTGCCGCGCCTGCAGGCCCCCGGCGGCGAGGCCCTGCTGGGCACCGACGTCAACGGCCGCGACGTGTTCTCCCGCCTGATGACCGGCGCGACGGTCACGATCCCGCTGGCTCTGGCCCTGGTGGTCGCGGCGCTGCTGATCGGCACCGTCGTCGGCGCCGTCGCCGGCTACTTCGGAGGCTGGGTCGACGAGATCCTGATGCGGCTGACGGACCTGGTGATGGCCTTCCCCACGGTCATCCTCGCCATGGTGATCGCCGCGTCGCTGGGACCTTCGCTGTACAACGCGGTGATCGCCGCGATCGTGGTCTCGTGGCCGCAGTACGCCCGCGTCACCCGCAGCATCGTGCTGGGCCTGCGCTCGCAGAACTACGTGGTCGCCGGCCGGATGCTCGGCATCTCGCCGATGCGCAGCCTGCTGGTGGACATTCTGCCCAACATCCTCGGACCATTGCTGGTTCTCGCCACCCTCGACATCGGCACCGCGATCCTGCTGCTGTCCGGGCTGTCGTTCCTCGGCCTCGGCGCGCAGCCGCCCACCGCGGAATGGGGCTCGATGATCTCCGGAGCGATCAGCAACTTCGATGCCTGGTGGCTCGGCGTCTTCCCGGGCCTGGCGATCCTCACCGTGGTGATGGCGTTCAACTTCATGGGCGATTCGCTGCGCGACACCATGGACCCCAACTCCGTGGGAGCGGTCGCCCGCAGACGCCGCGCCGCGAAGAAGGAGGCTGTGCGATGAGCCCGGTGCTGACCATCCGCGACCTGACCATCAGCATCGGGCGCCCGCTGGTGCGCGGCATCTCCCTTGACCTCACCGCTGGTCGCATCCACGGGCTCGCCGGCGAATCCGGGTCGGGCAAGACCCTCACCTCCCTGGCGATGCTCGGGCTGCTGCCCGCGCATGCCGAGACCGGCGGCTCGATCCGGCTGGGTGAGCAGGAGATCCTCGGGATGCCCCGCCGCGCCCTGAACCGCCTGCGCGGACGGCGGATCGCGATGGTGTTCCAGGACCCCTCCACGTCGCTGCACCCGCAGCTGACCGTGGGCCGCCAGCTCACCGACCATGTGCGCACCCATCTGCGGCTGTCCAAGGACGCCGCCAGGCGCCACGCGGTCGAGCTGCTGGAGCGCGTGCACGTGCCCGACCCCGAGCACGCTCTGCGCCGCTATCCGCACCAGTTCTCGGGCGGTCAGCGCCAGCGCATCTCGATCGCCAGCGCGCTGGCCTGCGATCCCGAGGTCCTGCTCGCCGACGAGCCGACCACCGCGCTCGATGTGACGGTGCAGGCCGGGATCCTGCAGCTGCTGCGCAGCCTCACCGAGGAACGTGATCTCGCGGTGCTGCTGGTGACCCACGATCTCGGCGTCATGAGCGCCATCGCGGATGATGTCTCGGTGATGCGACAGGGCAGGATCGTCGAGAGCGCCCCGCGCCATCAGCTGTTCCACGCTCCGCAGGATGAGTACACCCGCTCCCTCCTCGAAGCGCTGCCCGGCGCGCGGGATGGACGCGACGAGGCCGCCGCGGCGGCGGAGGGAGGCGGAGGCGATGACTGAGCGCACCGTCCTGCAGGCTCGCGACGTCACCGTCCGCTATCCGGGCCATCCGCCCGTCCTCGCCGTCCGCGATGTCTCCCTGGAGATCTCCGCCGGGGAGACCGTGGCGCTGGTGGGGGAGAGCGGCAGCGGGAAATCCAGCGTCGCGCGGGCCGTGGCGGGCATCGAGAAGGCCGCCGAGGGGGAGATCCGCTTCGACGGCGAACCCGTCACGCCGCTGGGGATCCGCCGCCGCGCACAGCACCTGACCGGCATCCAGATGGTCTTCCAGGACCCCTCGACCTCCCTGAACCCCCGTCGGCCCATCGGCGAGCAGATCGAGGACGGCATCCGCGCCGCTCGAGGGCGGGGAGCCGAGGGCTCCACCCCGCAGGAATGGCTGGAACGGGTGGGCCTGGACCCGCACGACGGGCGGAAGATGCCCCACCAGTTCTCCGGCGGTCAGAAGCAGCGCATCGCGATCGCCCGCGCCCTCGCTGCCCGCCCCCGCCTGCTGGTCGCCGACGAGCCGATTTCCGCGCTGGACGCCTCCACCCAGACCGCAGTGGCCGAGCTGATGCGCACCCTGATCAGCGACGTCGGCGCCGGGATGCTGTTCATCTCCCACGATCTCGCCGTGGTGCGCCGGATCGCCGACCGCACCCTGGTGATGTACGGGGGCAGGATCCTCGAGGCGGGCCCCACAGCCGAGATCTGGAACCGGCCGCAGCAGGAG
>JAAZLF010000199.1 GCA_012799425.1 Actinomycetales bacterium
CCCCGGCGAGCGGGTCGGCGTGGGTGAGCTCGGCGATCAGCCTCGCGGTGCGGGCGGTGCGCTCGGGATCCTCGAGGAACGCGAGCGCGACGGGGGCGGTGCGCATCAGGGCGCCGTTGCCGGCGGTGCGGCCCGAGCGGGCGTGCAGCTCCGAGGCCAGGGCTGTCATCCGCTCGCCGAGGCCGGGGCCGTCGTCGTCGGCCTGCAGGGCGCCGAGCACCTGGCGGGTCTGGGTGCCCACGTCGCTCGCGCCCTCGCGCAGCCAGTCCAGGAAGCCCTGGGCGATCGCGTCGAGCCCCGCCTCGGAGTCGATCGGGGTGTCCGAGGCGGCGACGCGCGCGATGCACAGCGCCATCTGCGTGTCGTCGGACCACTCCCCCGGCGCGTACGGGCCGAGCCCGCCGCCGATCATCTCCGGGCCGCGCTGCGGATCGTACGGGGCGGTGGCGAACTCGTACGGGACGCCGGCGGCGTCACCGCAGGCGAGCCCGAGCAGTGCTCCGGCGGCGCGATCGGCGCGGGTGGTGGTCGTCATGAGGGAACGGTAGCGGGGGGAGGGGATGTTTCCGCGGCCATCAGGAGGAGCGCAGAACCGCGTTCGCGATGAGGTGGTCCAACCGGCGTACATCGACGTTCTTCCCGACGGAGATTTTGATCCTCCCGGCGCGCGTCCACATCTCGATCTCCGCGTTGAAGTCGAGAGTACCGGCGTTCTCCGACGACCACATGTTGATCGACGAATAGGGGAGGGAGTAGATCTCTACCTTCTTCCCGCGAATTCCTTGCGCGTCTCGGACGATCAACCGCTTCGTCGTGAAGACTGCTGAGTCACGGAACGTCTTGTACGCCGCGACAGCTCTTTCCTCCGGTACCAACAGCGCTGTGATGTCCTCCGGGATCGGGCATTCGTCGACGAAGGTCCACGACGTGATCGCTGCGACCGTTGCATCCATTACTTCTCCTCCACGTTCACGGGATGTCGGATCGTGCACTGCGGCGTCCGCAATCGGCGCACTTCACATACCGTAAGTGCGGGGCCCGACATTCTGTCGCCCGCTGAGAAAGATTCCTCGGGATCAACTGGACGCTTCTGAGGACACCGCGACCGGCACCGCCGCCTCTCCGCCCAGCTCCACCTCGACGCCGCCTGCCGGCCATCCGAACCCGGCAGGCAGATCCGCGGCCGCGATCCGCAGCACGCCCGGGCCTCCGGCGACGAACACGTGGCAGCGCCCGTCCTTCTCGACCGCCCGTGCCCAGTCCGCGCCGGGGATCTGGAGCTCCCCGAGGCCTCGGGAGCCGGCGAGCGCCTGCTTGTGCTCGGCCATGAACCCGCCCAGCTGTTCGAGCACCTCGACCTGGGCCTCGGGCAATGTCCCGTCGGCGCGGGGCCCCACGTTCAGCAGCACCCGCCCGCCGCGGGAGACGGCGTCGACCACGTGCCGCACAGCCTGGGCGCCGCTCATGTACTGATCGGCGCCCTCGAGCTGGTTGTACCCGAAGCTCTGCCCGATGCCGCGGCAGTTCTCCCAGGCCTGCTCCGCGGGCGCCACGCCCGCCTGGTACTCGGTGGTCACGAAGTCGTGGTGGGCGCCGGAGAAGCGGTCGTTGATCAGCCCCTCGGGCCGCTCCCGGTAGAAGTGCTCGAGCAGCTCGCCCAGACCGCCCTCGCCGAAGTGCATGTTCTGGTCCGGCCAGCCGATGTCGTTCCAGAGCACGTCCGGGCCGTAGCGGTCGATGAGATCGCGCACCTGGGCGCTGCAGTACTTCCCGTACTCGTCGTCCCGGGGCCGCTTGGCGTCGTGGACGTCCTCGCCGTGCACCAGCGGTGCCGTCGGCCGCACATGCCAGTCCAGGCCGCCGGAGTAGTAGACCCCGAAGCGCAGCCCGGCCCCGCCGGCGGCGCGGGCGACCTCGCCCACCAGGTCCCGGCGGGGACCACGCCGGGCGGTGTTGCGGCCCCCGCTGCCGGGGGCGTCCCACAGCGGGATCCCGTCGTGGTGCTTGGTGGTCAGCACCACGTAGTCGGCGCCCGCGCGGCGGAACAGCTCCGCCCAGGCGCCCGGATCGAAGGACTCGGCCTGCCACGTATCGAGGAAGTCGTCGTAGGGGGCGCCGCCGTGGACCGCGCGGTGGTGCTCGGCGGCGGCGGAGCCCTCGATGCAGATCGTGTTCGCGTACCACTCCGAATAGGGGTTGCGGGTCAGGCGGTCCGCGCCATCATCCGCGGCCCCGAGCTCGGCGCCGAGCTCAGCCCAGGCCGGCACCGCGTAGGCGCCCCAGTGGAGGAAGATGCCCAGCGGGGCGTCCCGGAACCAGTCCGGCAGCCGCGTGGGCAGGGCGTTCCAACGGTCGAGGTCATCCATGACGGGCACTGCGCTCTCCGGTTCTCCGCATCGAGTGGTGCGCCCTACGCTACGGGCTTGCGCCCTCGTGCACGCCGGCTTCGACCGCCTCGGTTCGGCTACGCCGCTGCGACGCCCGACGGCGAGGGCACCACCCGGTTCAGACGCTCTGACATCACCAGGCCCAGCACCACCAGCGCCGCGATGTACACCGGGAAGATCCGCATCCCCGCCCAGCTCGACAGCACACCGAACAGCGGCGGGGCGAGCGTGGAGCCGACGTACGCGGCGGCCATCTGGATCCCGATGATGGCCTGGGAGTTGCGGCGGCCGAAGTTGCCCGGGGTGGAGTGGATGATCGCCGGGTAGACCGGGGCG
>JAAZLF010000200.1 GCA_012799425.1 Actinomycetales bacterium
CCTCCGATGAGTGGATCCGGCAGCGCACCGGCATCATCACCCGCACCCGGGCGAGCCAGGACGTCGGAGTGAAGGACCTGTCTCTGACTGCGGCGAAGGAGGCCATCGAGCGCTCCGGCATCGATCTGGAGACCCTCGACGCGATCATCGTCTCGACCATCTCGTTCCCCTACCCCACCCCGTCGCTGGCGACCCTGCTGGCCGGTGAGCTGGGGCGGACCGACGTCATCGCCTACGACATCTCCGCCGCCTGCGCGGGCTTCGCCTACGGCATCGGTCAGGCCGACTCGCTGATCCGCTCGGGCGCCGCGCGCAATGTCCTGGTGATCGGCGCGGAGAAGCTCTCCGACTTCGTCTCCCCCACCGACCGCTCGATCTCGTTCCTGCTGGGCGATGGTGCTGGCGCAGCGGTCGTCGGCCCCAGCGATGTGCCGAAGATCGGCCCCACCGTGTGGGGCAGCGACGGCGAGAACTGGGACACGATCCGCATGACCGGCTCGTCCATCGACTTCCGCGACGGCAAGGCCGAGTGGCCCACCCTCGAGCAGGACGGCCGGACCGTCTTCCGCTGGGCGGTGTGGCACACCGCCAAGAAGATCCGCGAGATGCTCGAACAGTCCGGGATCGGCATCGAGGACATCGACGTGTTCGTCCCCCATCAGGCGAACATGCGCATCATCGATGAGCTCGTCAAGCAGCTGAAGCTGCCTGAGGACGTGGTGGTCGGCCGGGACATCGCCGAGACCGGCAACACCTCGGCCGCCTCGATCCCGCTGGCCACGCACCGTCTGATCGAGGAGGGCGCGGCCCAGAGCGGCGACGTGCTCGTGCAGTTCGGCTTCGGTGCTGGGCTCGCCTACGCCGGTCAGGTGCTGATCCTGCCCTGATCGACCGGTGGGCGGACTGTCACCCGCATCACCCCCACGGCTGACACGATCCGTGCTGGCCGATTACCAAGTGGTAGCACGGGTAGTCTGTGACCGCCACACATCCGCACACCTGAAGGAGCACCCATGGCACACACCGAGAACGAGATCCTCGAGGGCCTCGCCGAGATCGTCAACGAGGAGACCGGTGTCGCCACCGAGGACGTCAAGCTCGAGAAGTCCTTCACCGACGACCTCGACATCGACTCCATCTCGATGATGACCATCGTCGTCAACGCCGAGGAGAAGTTCGACGTGCGCATCCCCGACGAAGAGGTCAAGAACCTCGCGACCGTCGGCGACGCCGTCAAGTACATCGCGGGCGCCCAGAACTGAGCCCCGCCTGACGCCCGGGACGCTCCACGTCCCGGGCGTCGCCGTCTCCTCCCCGCAGCCCCTCAGACCCGGAGGTCCGCATGTCCGCTTCCCGCTCACGAGTCGCCGTGACCGGCCTCGGCACCGTCAACCCTCTCGGCGGTGACGTCACCTCCACCTGGGAGGCCGCACGTGCCGGGACCTCCACCGCGCGCACCTTCGACAACGACTGGAAGGAGGTCTACGGGCTCTCCGTGGACTTCGCCTGCCGTCTGGTCCCCGGCGCGCTCGACTCGCTCAGCCGCCCGGAGTCCAAGAAGCTGGACCCCTCGGGCCAGTACGCGATGGTCGCCGCCCGCGAGGCCTGGGGTGACGCCGGCGCTCCCGACGTCGATCCGAGCCGGCTCGGTGTCGTGGTCGGCACCGGCATCGGCGGCATCTGGACCACCCTGGACCAGTGGGACGTCGTGCGTGAGCGCGGCGCCCGCCGGGTCAACCCGTTCACCGTGCCGATGCTGATGGCGAACTCCTCGGCCGCGAACATCTCGATGGAGCTCGGCGCCCGCGCCGGCGCGCACACCCCCGTCTCCGCCTGCGCCTCCGGTGCGGAGGCAGTGGCGCTGGGGATGAGCATGATCCGCGACGACCGCGCCGACGTGGTCGTCGTGGGCGGCACCGAGGCGTCCATCCATCCGATGACCATCGCCGCGTTCGCGAACATCCGCGCACTCTCCTCGCGTGTGGACGATCCCGAGCACGCCTCCCGCCCCTACGACGTCGACCGCGACGGCTTCGTGCTCGGCGAGGGCGCCGCGATCCTGGTGCTCGAGAGCGAAGAGCACGCCGCCGCACGCGGTGCCCGCGTGTACGGCTACGCCGCAGGGCGAGGCATGGCCTCCGACGCGCACCACATCTCGGCCCCGAACCCGGAGGGACAGGCCCAGGCGGTGCGCGAGGCCGTGCAGGACGCAGGACTCACCGCCGCTGACATCGTCCACCTCAACGCACACGGCACCTCCACCCCGCTCGGGGACATCGGTGAGCTGCGTGCCGTCTCGGACGCGCTGGACGGCCAGACCGACCAGATCGTGGTCTCCTCGACGAAGTCGATGACCGGTCATCTGCTGGGCGGCGCCGGGGCGCTGGAGTCCGTCTTCTCGGTGCTGGCCGCGCATCACCGCGTGGCGCCGCCGACGATCAACATCGAGAACCTCGATCCGGACACGCCGATGCGGATCGCCCAGAACGTCCCTGCCGAGCTTCCCGAGGGTGACATCGCCGTGCTGAACAACGCCTTCGGCTTCGGGGGCCACGACATCGCCACGGTCTTCACCAACGCCTGAGCGCGACCACCCCTCCACGCACGACCCCCGGCACCTGGCTGAGGTGCCGGGGGTCGTGCGTCTCGGAGGCCGCGTCCGGAGCCGGAGACGGGCGGGGCCGCGCTCAGCTCACGCGATGGAGCCAGCGCATGGGGACGCCCTCACCCGCGTGGCGGTAGATCTCGAGCTCCTCGTCCCACGGGGAGCCCAGGGCGATGCCGAGCTCTCGGTGCAGGGCGACGGGGTCGTCCCCGGCCCGCTCGATGCAGCCGCGCACGTGGTCCTCCGTGAGCACGATGTTGCCGGCGTGGTCCGTCACCGCATGGTGGATGCCGAGATCCGGGGTGCAGCTCCAGCGTGCACCGTCGACCGCGGCGGTCGCCTCCTGGGTGACCTCGAAGCGGATCTCGTGCATGCCGCGCAGGGAGCTCACCAGGCGTGCGCCGGTGTCCTCACGGCCTCGCCAGGTCATCTCCCCCCGCTGCAGCCGTGCGCCCACCGGCTGGTCCTCCCAGCTGATGCGTGCGGGCACGCCGAGAACTCCGCTGGCGGCCCATTCGATGTGCGGTGTGAGGGCCCGCGGAGCGGAGTGGACATACAGAACGCCCTGGGTCATCTCAATCCTTCCGGTCTCCGATGCGTCTTCCCCAACGAATCGGTACCGCGGATGGATCTGAGGACGGCAGGTGCCTTCCACAGCAGAGCTTAGAGGGTCTCCCTGATCTGGCGCAACGCCCGCTTCTTCACGGAGCGTTCGAGGCCGTCGATGTACAGCGCACCGTCGAGGTGCCCCACCTCGTGCTGGATCAGACGGGCTGTCAGCCCCTCCCCGGCCAGTTCGATCTCCTCACCCTCGAGATCCATGCCCACGCAACGAGCATAGGCGGACCGGGCGCGCGGGAAGAACAGTCCGGGCACGGAGAGGCAGCCCTCGTCATCGAGCTGGACCTCCTCGGAGAGCTCCACGATGACGGGGTTGAGGATGTAGCCGATCCCGCCCTTCTCCTCGAGGTTCCAGGAGAAGGCGCGCAGGTTCACCCCGATCTGGTTGGCCGCGACGCCGGCACGCCCCTCGTCGTCGACGGTGTCCAGCAGGTCCTGCACGAGGGCGCGAGTGCCGTCGGTGACCTTCCTGATCGGATCGCAAGGGGTGCGCAGCACCGGGTCGCCGATGAGGCGGATGGGACGGATGGTCATGCCTGCTCCTCCTGTTTCGCACCGAGGACGCGGTGGGTGACCTCGACGCCGGGCACGACGCTGCGCTCGACGGTGCAGGCTGCGGCGACCGCACGCCCGAACACCTTCACCACGGTGGCGATCTCCTGGTCGGTGAGCCCCTCGAGCGGGAGCTGCACCTCCTCGGCGATGCTCAGGTAGCGGTTCTCGGACTCGTCGGAGGTGCCGTGCGCCCACAGGCGCATCTCGAAGTCCTCGCCGAGGCGGCGTGCGAGGTTGATGTCGCTGCTCATCCCGGCGCAGCCGATCAGTGCGAGCTTCAGCAGCTCGCCGGGGTTGATCTCGCCCTCTCCGTGCCCGATCGGGATCTCCACGCCACGCTGGTTACGTCCCACCAGGGTGCGATGACCGGAGCGGTCCGCCCACACACTGCCGGGACCGACGTTCTCCGGGAGCTCGAAATGATCAGCGGGGACGGTGGGCATCGTCCTTCTCCTTCACGAGAACCTTCCGGAAATGCGACAGCCCCGGAGTGATCCGGGGCTGTGCTGCATGGGCTCCCGCACTTGGATTCGAACCAAGAACCGCTCGATTAACAGTCGAGTGCTCTGCCGTTGAGCTATGCGGGATCGACCTGACCGACTGTAGCAGGACCCCCGGGTCGCCCGCATCCCGGAACCCGCCCCCGACCGGCCATTATGACGAAGGTTACGTCTGATGCGTCCGGGGCAGCAGGCTGGGCCTC
>JAAZLF010000201.1 GCA_012799425.1 Actinomycetales bacterium
CCCCGCCTCTTCGGCGGAGCGGGGGCGCTGTCGTCGTGAGCGCTCAGTCCTGGGTGATGGTCGGCGGGATGCCGTTCTCGTCACGAGGCTGATCATCGGGACGGCGGTTCTCGAGGATGATCTCGCCGTCGATCACGCCCGTGCCGGAGCGGCGGTAGAGCACCCTGCGCGCCCCCTCTGAGCCGCTGCTGAGCCCCATCGCCCGCACCGACCGGCGCTGGACGGGCGTGAGCAGCAGCACAAGACCGATCAGATCGGTCAGGAGGCCGGGGAAGAAGAAGAACAGCGCGGACAGCAGCGTGAACGCGGGACGGGACAGATGGTCCTGGACGTCCCCGCTGCCGCGGAGGGCCCGGAGCAGGGACCGCAGCCGCACGAAGGACTGCTGACCGGCGGCGACGAGCAGGGCCACGCCGACCACCCAGCCGATCGCGATGATCAGCACCGACCACCACAGGCTGGTGTTGATCCCGATCAGCACGAGGATGGTGAGCTCGAGCAGTCCCAGCACGATGATCGCCAGGGGCACGAGCGAGCCCCAGCGAGAGCCGGAGCGGCCGCGCCCGGTGTCGCTGCCGGCTGCGGTGGGGCGACCGGAGGCGCCCGGGGTGCTGCGCTGGTGTGCCGTCATCGATGGCTCCCTTCCGGCGGCGACGAACCCGGCCAGCCTAACGCAGGGCCTTGCGAAGCAGCTGGGCGCGGCGTGCGATTCCCCAGAGAGTGACCTTCACCAGCGCTTCGCGCACGATGCCGGAGGACATCTTGCTGGCCCCTTCGGTGCGCTCGTCGAAGTCGATCGGGACCTCCCGGATCACCGCCTCGAGGTCGCGGGCTCGCCGCGTCATGTCGACCTGGAAGCAGTAGCCCTGCGAGGCGATGTCACCGGCGATGACCCGCTCGAGAAGCTCCGCCCGGAACACGCGGAACCCGGCTGTCGCATCGGAGACCCCGAGCCCCATGAGCACGCGCACGTAGAGGTTCGCGCCGCGGGAGAGCAGCTGTCTGTGCAGCGGCCAGTCATGGACCGCGCCGCCCTGGACCCATCGTGAGCCGATCGCGAGATCGGCACCGCGCCGGATCGCCTCGAGCAGCCCGGGAAGCTGCTCGGGACGATGCGAGGCGTCGGCGTCCATCTCCCCCAGCAGCTGGTAGCCGCGCTCGAGGCCCCACGCGAACCCGGCCAGGTAGGCGGGCCCCAGCCCCTGCTTCCCGGCGCGGTGCAGCACGTGCACCGCCGGGTCCGCGGCAGCCCTCTCCTCGGCCCACCGGCCGGTGCCGTCCGGAGAGGAGTCATCGACCACCAGCACGTGCGCCTCGGGCACCGCGGCCCGCAGCCGGCGCAGGGTGCCGGGAAGCGCCTCACGCTCGTCGTAGGTCGGGATCACGATGAGCGTCGACGGGAACAGCTGGGAGGTGGGCACGGTCACTGACCTCGAACTCGTCGTGCGGCGCGCGGGGCGAGGGCCCTGCGATCGGTGGACAGGGCGAGCAGCACGCCCAGGGCGCCCAGCGCGCTGATCCCCACGGAGATCCAGGGGCCGGCGGCGACGGCGGGGGTGATGGCGGTGCGCAGGGGAACGTCGGCCATCAGCGCGCCCTCCTCCCAGTGATCCACGAAATCGATCTGGCGGCCCTCGGGGCTGAAGATCGCCGAATGCCCGACGGTGGAGATGTGCACGACGCTGCGACCCGACATCACCGCCATCACCTTCGCCTGGGCGAGCTGCTGGATCGCCTCGTGGGAATCGCCGAACAGCGCATTGTTCGACTGCACGACGATCATCTCGGCGCCGTCGTCGACCACGTCCTGGACGAGGGCGTCGTAGGCGATCTCGAAGCAGATCAGGATGCCGACCCGTCCCTCGCCCTGCTCGAGCTCCGCGAGGTCCATCACCCCGACCTCCTCGCCGGGCAGCATGTCCAGCGAGATCAGGTCCACCTTGTCCGTGACCAGGCGGAACAGGTCCCGCATGGGGACGTACTCGCCGAAGGGCACGGGATGGCGCTTGGAGTACTCATAGGGCGTGGTGTGCTCGGGGGTGAACAGCACCGACTGGTTCAGCCGCTGCGTCTGACCCACCCGCACCTGGGTGCCGACGAGGACAGGCGCCCCGGCATCCTCCGCCGCGGAGGTCAGCTGCGCGGCCAGGTGCGGATCCTGCCGGGGATCCCACCCGGTGGAGTCCTCGGGCCAGACGATCATGTCCAGCTCGGTGCCCTTCTCGGCAGCCGCGTCGATGGTCCTGCGGGTCACGGCCATGTGGTTGTCGAACACGTCGTCGGGCATCGTGTACGAGACCGGGTCGATGCCCTCCATCGAGCCCTGGATCGCGGCGATCGACATCGTGGGCCGGTCGCTGGGGGCACGATTCTGCGGGGACGGGACCACCACGGTCACCAGCACCGCGGCGACGGCGACGGCGCAGGGCCACACCCCCGAGAACCCGATCAGGCCGCGACGGCGCCTGCCCAGCAGCGAGAGGGCGCCGAACAGCAGCAGCTGTCCCATCAGCGCGACCACGAGGGCGAGCCCGGCCATCCCGACCCAGGGCGCCAGGTTCAGCAGCGGCGAGTCCTCCAGCGCGAAAGCGCTCGCGCCCCAGGGCAGCCCGCCCCACGGCGCGGTGCTGCGCAGCGTCTCGACCCCCACCCAGAGGGCGGAGACGAACAGCGCGGTGGTCACGCACAGTCCGCGCCGCACCATCACGGCACGGGCGAGCAGACCGAACAGCACGATGTAGAGAGCCTCGAACAGGCCCAGGGCGATCCAGGGCATCGACCCGGCATAGGTGCTCGCCCACTGGGTGAGCGGGATGAAGAACGCCGCTCCCCACAGCATCGAGACCAGGGCGGCCAGTCGTGCGGAACGCACCAGCAGGCCCGCCCCCAGCAGAGCGATCGAGACCGGCAGCAGCATCCACATCCCGTACGGAGGGAAGGCCAGCAGGGCGCAGAACCCACCGAAGCCGCCGCACAGCAGCGCGACCGGCCACGGCGTGGTATCGAACTCGTCACGGGGCCGACGACCGCGCTTCGTCGCGCCCGTGGCCCGGAGGGTCGCGGTCATGCGCCGTCCTGGGCGAGTCGGTCGTGGACGATGCGGCCGTCGACCACCGTGCGCAGCGCGCGCGGCGATCCCTGGTCCAGGTCCGGCAGCAGCGGGGTGCGGGAGCGCGGATCCGTGGACCAGTGCTCGACCCGCTCGGCGTGGGAGCGGACGGTGAGGTCCCACGGCTCCCAGACCACGAACGTCGCCTCCAGCCCCGTCCGGAGGGTTCCAGGATGGCGGTGCCCCGCCACCCGCTGGCCGCCTCGGGAGGCGGCGAGGAAGGCGGCCCGGTCGCTGATGCGCTGCGCGGCGGGGCTGGTGCGGGCAGCACCCCGCACCCAGTCCCACGGGTCCTTCGCGGCGGGGTCCCCGGCGGAGCCGAAGGCCAGGGGCGTGCCGTCGGCGAGCAGGTCCAGGTAGTCGGCGCTCTCGCTCACCGGCGCGACGACGCGCACGCCCTCGCGGGTGCCCGTGGGCCCGGGCAGACGCAGCACGATCCCGAGGGAGGCGGCGCGCGCCTCCTCAGATGGCGCCGGCGCGGAGCCGTCGGCGCTCGCGGCGGCGTCGACGAAGCCGGGCGTGACGAGACAACCGGTGGCATCGACCCGCTCGGCATCGCCGTGCAGCATCTCGGCGGTGTCCTCGGGCCCGGTCCACGCGATCAGACCATCGGCGACGAGCATCGCGGAGGCCTCGGGATCCTTGGCGCTGTACAGCACGATGCCGGTGTAGAGGGTCGCTGGCGCGGTCGCCCCGTGGGCGTCGGTCGCTGTGAAGTCGTTCGTCGGCACGTGTCCAAGCTTCTCGCGTCCTCCTGGGAGAACGCTCATCGGTCGATCTCCTGGGCCACCAGACCCCGTCGCACCGCCCGGATCGCCTCACGCGCCACACCTCCGAGCTCCTCGTCCGCGGTGAGCTGGTCGAGCAGGTCGATCACCTGGCGGCAGTGCCGTACGAAGTCGCCGGGCGGCAGGTCATTGCCCTCGAGCGCCGCGGCGAGGTGCATGCCCTGCGCCCAGCGGTGCACGATCGCGGCGATCGCGGGATCCGGGGCGCTGGTGGGCGTGATCCGGTGCCGCGTCTCCGCGGACTGCAGCCGCGCTGCGATGCGAGTGGAGGCCTCCAGCGCGACGACGACGGCGGGCTCGGGGATCAGCTCCGGGGCACGGTCGTCCCTGCGGGTCTCGTGGACGGCGGCGGAGACCACCGCGGCGAGCCCGGCGGGCGTCAGGCCCGCCCAGGCTCCGTGCTCCAGGCACTCGGCGATCAGCAGGTCCCGGTCGCTGAACAGACGGCGCAGCCGCAGTCCGCTCGCCGTGGGCCGCAGCTCCTCCTGCGCGTCCTGCCCATCGCTCGGCGCGACCCGCTCGAGGTAACCGAGCTCGAGGAGCAGGTCGGTGAGATGGTCGAACTGGCGCGCCAGCGAGCTGGTGCGGCCCCGGATGCGGCGGTGGACGCCCTCGAGCTCCGCACGAGATCTGCGCCAGCGGCCCACCCAGCGCAGATGGGATCCCAGATCCGGGCAGTCGGCGCAGGGATGGGAGTCCAGGCGCTCGCGCAGCGCGAGCAGCTGCTCGTCGGTCCCGGCGGTCGACGGGGTGCGGCCGGCGCGGCGGCGCACCTCACGGCGGGCGTCGTCG
>JAAZLF010000202.1 GCA_012799425.1 Actinomycetales bacterium
CAGGCGGGCGTCCGAGACGTTCTGGTCCACATCGATGAGCTCGTCCGCCGCGGCGGAGCCGAGCACCAGGCGGGGGCCGAAGGGCGGCACCGGCACCAGGGAGGGGCGGTGCAGCACCGCACCCAGGGTGCGGGCGAACTCGCGGGCGCTGACCGGCTGCGGGCCGACTCCGTTCAGCGGACCCTCCACGTCGGCGCTGAGCGCGGCGTGGGCGAAGGCGCGCACGATGTCGTCGAGCGAGATCCACGAGGTCATGGCGTCGGGGCGGGTGAGCCGGCCGCCCACGCCGGCGAGGAACAGCGGCAGCTGGGGCAGCAGCGGACCGCCGCCGTCGGTCAGGGCCAGGCCGGTGCGCACGGAGGCCACCCGCAGCCCGGCGTCCCGGGCCGCACGGGCGGAGCCCTCCCACTCGCGCACCAGGTCGGCGAGGAACCCCTCCCCTCCCGGATCGCTCTCGGTGAGCAGCTCCCCGGGCCGGCGAGGGCCGTAGAGCCCGATCGCGGAGGCCTGGACGAGCGCGGCGGGGCCGTCCCGCATCCCGGCGAGGGTCCGGGCGATCAGCCGGGTGCCGTGCACGCGCGAGTCGCGGATCTCATGGCGCGCCCCGGAGCGCCAGCGGGTCGCGATCGAGCGGCCGGCGAGGTTGATCACCACGTCCACGCCCTCGAGGTCGGCGGGGTCGAGCTGACCGGCTTGCGGGTCCCAGGAGATCTCGCCCGGGCCCACCTCGGTCTCGCGGATCATGCGGCGCACGGTGTGCCCGCCGGTCTCGAGCAGGGCCGCGAGCTGCGTGCCGATCAGGCCGGAGGAGCCGGTGATCGCGATGGTGCGTCGCGGCAGATGCGCCCAGCGGGCGTGGAAGGCGAGGTCGTCGCGCAGCTGCCGGGAACGGAACGCGAGCAGGCGACGTATCTGGGACTGCGCGAGCGGGGCGAGGCGCTCGAGGCGGCGCGGGAGCTCGAGGTCGATGCTGTCGCGCACTGTGGTGGCGGTGCCATCGGCCTCGATGCGGTGCTCGTGCCGCCAGGTGCGCCAGGGCCCGCGCACCTGCTGGTCCACGAAGCGGCCCGCGGGGTCGTGCTCGGCATGGCGCAGGATCCAGTGCGGGCGCAGCGCCGTGGGCAGAGCCGACGGCCCCATCCGCACACCGACCAATCGCCCAGCCTGCGTCCCGCCGGTGCTCGGCCCCTCGGCGGAGCCGAGCCCGGGCGGAGTCAGGCGCACGAGCGCTCCGGGCCTGTCGTACCAGGCCAGCACCTCGGCCTGGGGGCGGGGCACCCGATGGACGGTCTCGATCCTCACGGCGACTCCCTGCCTCGGCGGTGGTGTGCCGCCACGCTACGCACCCGCGGGCCGCGGGGGAAGATGTGGGAGCAGTGGGTTCAGGCGCGGGGCGCAGGCGACGGGGCGGGCGCGGCCGACGGGGCGGGCGCGACCGACGGGCTGGGCGCGACCAACGGAGCGGGCGCGACCGACGGGCTGGGCGCGACCGACAGGGCGGGCGCGACCGACAGGGCGGGCGCGACCGACGGGGCGGGCGCGGCCGATGGAGTGGGCGCGGCCGACGGCGCGGCGGGGGCTCACACCCCCGGGACGGCGGACGCCGTGCGCCCGCGTGACGCGGCGGGCACG
>JAAZLF010000203.1 GCA_012799425.1 Actinomycetales bacterium
ATCGACCTCGTGGAGACGGCCTCGCAGGGCCTGCTCCTCCTCGAGGCGGAGCTCTTCGAGCCGCTGTTCAACCTGCAGCTCGTCCCCGACGCCGCCGAGGACTTCGCCGAGGCGATCCTGGCGAGGATCTGAGGGCGCGCGGACCGCCGCTGACGCAGTGATGAAAATAGTTCACGCCATCGCTCCTCAGCTTGTGTCCTATTTTCATCCGGATGTCACCGGGCGGCCATGAGCGGGGGTCAGGCTGACGACGTCACCCTCCGGACGTCGAAAGGCCCGCCATGTCTGCTCCGCTCGGTCCCCGCTCTTCCCACGCTCCCCGCACTCCCGCCTCGTCCCGTCGGTCCTTCCTGGGCTTCGCCGGTGTTCTCGGCCTTGGTGGGCTCTCCGCCTGCGCCACCTCCGGCGCACCGGCCGACTCCGGCTCCGGCAGCTCCGACGGCGGCGCGGGCAGCGCGCCGACCAGCCCCGACAATCCTTTCGGGCTCGCCGACGGTGAGCTCACCGCCTTCGCCTTCGACGGCGGCGGCGGGGTCCCCCACCTCGACTTCACCGAGGAGTTGTTCCTCGAGAGGCACCCCGGGATCACCACCGACATCGTGCGCACCGAGGACCTCAGCACTCTCCAGCCCCAGTTCGTGAACGGCACCCCGCCGGATCTCTTCCAGAACTCCGGCTCGGGGGCCCTGGACGTGACGACCCTGACCGCGAACGACCAGCTCGCCACGCTCGAGGACCTGCTGGCCGCGCCGAGCTGGGACGATCCGGAGATCACGGTCGAGGAGTCGCTGAACCCGGGCGTGCGGGAGGCCGGGATGATCGACGGGCAGCTGATCGGCCTGAACACGGTGCAGTACGCCTGGGGGATCTGGCGCGATGCCGCCCTCTTCGAGGAGCAGGGCTGGGAGGCGCCGTCCACATGGGACGAGCTGATGTCCCTGTCCGCGCAGATCAAGGCCGCCGGAATGTATCCGTGGGCGTTCACCGGCATGCACGCCAACTACTTCCACGAAGGCGTGCTCCAGCCGCTGGTGGCGAAGTTCGGCGGCCAGGACGTGTGGAAGAACGTGGACAACCTCGAGGACGGCGCCTGGCACCAGGACGCGATCCGCGAGGCGGCCGACGCGCTGCTGCAGCTCAGGACCGATGATCTGATCCTGCCGGGCGTCGCACAGATGACCCACGTCCAGTCCCAGACCGCCTGGCTGGACCACGAGGCGGTGTTCATCCCCGTCGGCGCGTGGCTCGAGAACGAGATGAAGTCCGCGATTCCCGAGGGGTTCCGGATGACCGCCGGCGCGCTGCCCTCCCCCGACCCGGCGCGGGCCGATCTGGTGCCGAACAACCCCGGGGCCGGCTGGTACGTGCCGGCGGCGGCCGCGAACCGTCCCGCCGCCTTCGAGTTCCTGCGCGTGCTGCTGAGCAAGGAGGCCTCGCGCAACTACGCCGAGCTGAGCAATTCCGTGACCATGGTGCGCGGCGCCCACGATGACCAGGAGCTGAGCGAGGCGTTCGGGACCATCACCGCGATGATCGAGCGCTCCAACGCGGTCGAGCCGTGGCAGGTCGTGAAGTTCTCCTCGTGGTACCCGAGCCTCGCTGAGGAGGCGCACGCGGCGCTGATGGCGCTGGTGCTCGGGGATCTCGACGTCGAGGGCTATCTGACCCGCTGCCAGACCAAGGCCGACGAGGTGAAGGCCGACGACGCGCTGCGGAAGCAGACCCGCTGATGCACCAGCGCGGGCGCTGGCCCCTGATCATCACCTTCCTCGCCCCGGGCCTGATCCTCTACACGGTCTTCGTGCTGTCGAGCTTCGCGCAGGGCGTGCAGATCTCGTTCACGAACTGGACCGGCTTCACGCCCACTCTGGAGTACGTGGGACTGGACAACTACGTCCGGCTGTTCCGGGACGGGGCGTGGTGGCGGGCGGTCTCCCACAACGCCGTGCTGCTGATCGTGATCCCGGTGCTCACGCTCGGGCTCGCGATGCTGTTCGCGGCGCTGATCACCCGTGGCGGCGCCGGCAATCTGCGGGCCATGCCGGGGGCGGAGCTGTACCGGGTGCTGTTCTTCTTCCCGCAGGTGGTGCCGGTGGTGATCATCGGCATCATGTTCAGCTACCTCTACGCCTCGCGGGGAGGGCTGCTCCAGGGCGTGCTGCAGATGCTGGGCACGGACCTGCTGACCCTCATCCCGAACGGGCCGCTGGGCAACCCCGACACGATCCTGCTCGCGATCGCCCTGGCCTCGGTGTGGTCCTCCGTCGGCTTCTACATGGTCCTGTTCCTCTCGGCGATGGGCGGCGTGCCCACCGAGCTCTACGAGGCGGCGGCGCTGGACGGCGCGGGGAGGGTGCGCAGCTTCTTCCACGTCACCCTCCCGCTGATCTGGACCCATGCGCAGACCGCCCTGATCTACCTGGGGATCGGGACGCTGGACTCCTACGCGCTGATCGCGGTGATGGCGATGACCGGCACCGCCGGCGACTTCGGGGCCGACGTGATGTCGACCTACCTCTACCGCACCGCCTTCTCGTTCAACTCCCAGTTCGGTTACGCCGCGGCGATGGGCACCGTCATGATGCTCGCCTCCGTGGCGCTGGCCCTGGTGACCTTCCGCCTGACCCGTCGTGAGGAGATGCAGTACTGATGACCGCTGACCCGAGCACTGCAGACCCGACCGCCGGCCCGACGGCCACTGGGCCTACGAGCGCTGGGCCGACGGCCACCGGGCCGACGGTCCCGGGACGGGGCGCGGGCCGCTCCTGGCCGTCCCGTCTGCTGGGCAGGACCCCTCAGCTGATCCTGGTGGCCTGGGCGCTGGTGGTGGCCGTGCCGCTGCTGTGGATCCTGATGTCTTCGCTGAAGACCAACGTGGAGATCTACCACAGCCCCTTCGGCCCGCCCGGGGAGCTGCGCCTGGACGTCTACGCCCGGGCATGGGCGGAGTCGAACATCGGCGCGTTCTTCCTCAACACCGTGGTGGTCGTCGCGGGAGGCGTGCTGCTGACCATGACGCTCTCGGCGATGACCGCCTACGTCATGGCGCGCTATCCCTTCCGCGGCAGCCGGATCCTGTACTGGCTGTACCTGGCCGGGATGACGTTCCCGGTGTTCCTGGCGATCGTGCCGCTGGTGCGGATCGTGCAGGCGCTGGGGCTCTTCGCCACGCCGGTGGGGCTGATCCTGGTCTACGCCGCGTTCTCGCTGCCCTTCTCGATCTTCTTCCTCACCGCGTTCTTCCGCACCCTGCCGAACGAGCTCTCCGAGGCGGCGTTCCTCGACGGGGCCGGGCACTTCGGGGTGTTCTTCCGGATCATGCTGCCGCTGGCGAAGCCCGGGCTGATCTCGATCGGGGTGTTCAACTTCCTGGGCCAGTGGAACCAGTTCCTGCTCCCCCAGGTGCTGAACCCGCAGCAGGATCAGGAGCGCTCGAACTTCGTGCTCAGCCAGGGGCTGGTGGCCCTCGCCCTCGGCGAGAACTACGAGACCTCCCCCACCTCGATCGCGCAGCTCTTCGCCGGTCTGATCATCTCGATGGTGCCGGTGCTCGTGGTCTATATCGTGTTCCAACGGCAGGTGCAGTCCGGGCTCACCGCTGGCGCCCTGCGATGATCGACAGGAAGGCTCGTCCCCATGAACTCAGAAGTGCACGATCAGCACGAGCAGCTCCCGATCCTGCCCATGCTCCGCACCGCTCTGCCCGCGCTCCCGCCCCAGCAGCAGCTCCTGGCACGTGCCGCCCTGGAGTCCCCGGCGGAGGTGGGGCGGATGACGATCACGGAGTATGCCGCGCTCGCCGGCACCTCCGCCGCCTCGGTGACGCGGCTGTGCCGCTCGCTGGGCATCGAGAAGTTCTCGCGCCTGCGCACAGAGCTGGTGCTCGCGGCGGAGCAGCGCAGCAGCGCCGGTTCGGCGCTGCGCGTCACCGGCGATATCACGGGGCAGACGCCGCTGCCGGATCTGGTCAGCAGCCTGTCGGTGCTCGGTGCACGCTCGATCGAGGAGACCGCCCGCCTGCTCG
>JAAZLF010000204.1 GCA_012799425.1 Actinomycetales bacterium
AGCGGCACGATGATCCACACGCTGGTGGCGCCGAGGAAGTACACCGAGACGATGAGGATGCCGTTGCGGAACGCCTTGTTGGAGAAGATCGCGGTGTCCACCATGGGTGGGCGGCCGGCGCGCTTGTAGCGCTGCTCCCACCACCACCACAGGCCCAGCACGGCGATGCCGGCGGGGAAGGACAGCCACACCAGCGCGCTGGTGCCGCGCTCGAGGAAGGGCAGCATCACGCCGAGGATCGCGATGCACAGCAGCAGGCTGCCGATCGGGTCGAGGTCTGGTCTGGCCTTGCCGCGCGCCTTGTCGTCGGGGATGAACTTGAAGGCGCCGGCGATCGCGATCGCTCCGATGGGGACGTTCATCAGGAACATCCAGCGCCAGCCCTGATCGGGGCCGAGGATCTGGATCAGCAGGCCGCCGATCACGGGGCCGACGGCGGTCGCGACCGCGACCGTGGTGGCCAGCAGCGCGAAGGCACGGGCGCGGTCCTGGCCGCGGAAGTGCTGCTGGATCAGGGCGACGGTCTGCGGGTTCAGCAGGCCGGAGCCGAGGCCCTGCAGGATGCGGGCGATGTTCAGCGTCTCGACGCTGCCGGCGATGCCGGACAGCAGCGAACCGATGGTGAACACTCCCACGCCGATGATGAACATGCGGCGGCGTCCGGTGGCGTCCCCGGCGCGGCCGGCGGGCACCAGCAGCATGCCGAAGGCGAGCGCGTATCCGGAGATCACCCACTGCAGCCCGCCGGAATCCGCCTCGAGGCTCTCGCCGATCGCGGTGAGGGCGACGTTGATGACGCTCACGGCGATCAGGGCCATGAACAGGGGCGCGAGGAGGACGGCGAGGAGGGGCTTGCGACGCACCGGAGCGTTCGGTGCGCTGGGGTCGGGGATCACCCGTTCACCATATGCACTCAGTGCATGTTTGAGGAGAGGTTGGTGATCGGCAGGACACCTCGACAGGGACCAGGAGCAGCGTCGTGCTGCAGTGGGGAGGACTCCCCATCGACGGGCTCGCCGGACAGCGGGAGAATCCTCGGGAGTACACGTGAGAAGAGAGGGCAGCGCATGTTCCATGGCGCGGACACAGAAGCAGCAGCGGCCTTCGCACGCCGCTGCACGGCCGGCGCACGCACTCTCGACGAGCTGCGGCAGAGCCTCGACGGGATTGTGCATTCCGTGCACTGGCAGGGCCCCGATGCGGAGCGGCTGCGCGAGACGTGGTCGGCGCACAGCGCACCGGATCTCGAGCGCGCCGCTGTGATGCTGAGGAACCGCGGTGCGGAGATGACTGCGCATGCCGACGAGCAGGATGCAGCATCTGCTGCGGAGGGATCGACCACCGGCGGGCCCCTCACCCCACGGACGGACTCCCCCACGGGTCTGCGGCAGATTCTCCTCACGACCGCCGGCGATGCCGCAGAGCTGATCGGGGGCATCAGCGGGCGAACCTCCGGAACGCCGTTCGGCTTCGGGGACGGCGGCGGGTTCCCTGGAGTGGGACTGACGCACGGGATCACGGGGATCGCGCCGGGCGAGCCGGATCCCGGCAAGAGCATCTGGGAATGGTTGCTCGGCGAGCGGGACTCCCCGCTCCCTGACCTGCCTGGGGATACGGAGAAGGACGCGCCGCAGACCGGTGACCCCGTGGAGATCGATCTCGGGGACCTGGGTCAGAGCGAGGAGCCGTCGGGCACACCGGGAGCCCCGACGAAACCTGCGAACTGGCCGGACGACATGCCCTGGCCGCCGAACGGACCGACCTCCGGACAGGGTGAGGACGGGCAGTACGTCTACGGCGATGCCGGATACGGCTCCGCCGGCGATGCGACCACGGACAGACGACCGGTGGGCACGGCCGTCGACGAGGGCGACCAAGGCGGCGGCAGTGCCGGGACCGAGCAGGGAGGCGGCTTCGCCGAGGGGCAGTGGACCGTCAGCGGCGGTGCCTCCGCCACCGAGGACGAGCACTCGAACTTCACGGTCACCGCGGGTGGCCGCGCCGGGGTGGACGGCGAGGTGGGCGTCGGAGCCGAGAACGGAACTGGGGTGACCGCGGAGGGGACCGCCGAGGTCTATGCGGAAGGCGGCCTGACCGTCGGTGCGGACGGCTACGGCATGGGCTGGCGCGCCGGTGGGCAGGCCAGCGCCGGGGTCAGCTACGCCGAGGCGAATGAGGACGGCAGCTCCTCGATCTATACCGTCGAGGCGCACGGCGAGGTCGACGCTCACGCTTCCCACTACGGACATCGGGTCCGTAATGAGGACGGTGAGGCCACCGGCTGGGCGATGGGGGTTGACGTCGGCGCCGGAGCGTCCGCCGGGTACAGCTATACCGAGGAATGGGTCAGCCCCGACGGCTGGCTGCAGACCTCCACGACGACCAGCGACGGTATCGGCAAGGGCGCCGGCGTCGAGGCGAACGCGGTGATCAGCACCGACGAGATCTCGATCGCCGTCGGCGGGACGCTCCCGGGGCGCGGCGGGCAGGACACCCCCAGTGCCTTCGCGATCGGGGTCAACCCCAACAAGATCGTCAGCGACGTCTCGGGCGGGGCCTTCGATGCCGACGACGTGGTGGCGAAGATGGAGGAGATCTCGCCGTACAACAACCCCAGGATGCCTCTCTGGGCATAAGCCGAGGGGTGGGGCAGAGGCCCTCCGAGCCGACGATTCAGCGGAAGATCACTCGCAGCAGGCGGCGCTTCACACCCCGGTAGGGCGGGTAGACGAGCTTCAGCGTGTCCGGCGTGAGCGGCTTCTTCACCACGGGCTTGGCATGGGTGAACGCCTCGAAGCCGGTGCGGCCGTGATAGGCGCCCATCCCGGACTCCCCCACCCCGCCGAAGGGCATGCCGGTGGTGCCCACGTGCGCGAGCGTGACACCGAGGGCGAGCGAGCCGGAGGACGTCTCCTCGGCGAAGCGCTCCTCGACACTGCGGCGCGGGGAGAACACATACGCGGTGAGCGGCTTGTCCCCGGAGCGGATGCGGGCGATCGCCTCGTCCGGGCCAGAGACGGTGAGGATCGGCAGCACGGGGCCGAAGATCTCCTCCCCCATCACCGGATCGTTCCAGTCCACACCCTGCATGATCGTGGGCGGGATGAAGCGGGTCTCGCGGTCCGCGGTGTCGGTGCCGCCGCAGATGGCCTTGTCGTCATCGATCAGGGCGAGCACGCGGTCGAAGTGCTTGGTGCTCACCATCCGGCCGTAGTCCAGGCTGCGCTCAGGCTTGCCGCTGTACATCGCGCGCACGGCCTTGCGCAGGTGCGGCATGAGGCGCTGGATGGTGCGCGGGGTGGCCATCAGATAGTCCGGGGCGATGCAGGTCTGCCCGGCGTTGGTGAACTTGCCCCACACGATGCGGCGGGCGGTGACGGCGAGATCCGCGCCCTCGTCCACGAACACCGGCGACTTCCCGCCCAGCTCGAGCACGGTGGGGGTGAGGTGCTCCGCGGCGGCGCGGGCCACGATCCGGCCCACGGCGCCGTTGCCGGTGTAGAAGATGAGGTCGAAGCGCTGCTCGAGCAGGATCGTGGTCTCCGCGACCGCGCCCTCGACCACCCGCACCCAGCCGGGGTCGAGGTGGGTGCGCAGCAGGTGGGTGAGCGCCGCGGAGGTCGCCGGTGTCACCTCGCTGGGCTTCACGATCGCGGTGTTGCCGCCGGCGATCGCGGCGACCAGCGGCGCGAGCGTGAGGTTCACCGGGTAGTTCCACGGCGAGACGATCAGCGTGGTGCCCAGCGGCTCGCGGCGCAGCTGCCCCGAGGCCGGGGCGAGCATCGGCCCGAGCGACAGCGAGGTGGGCTTCAGCCATGACTTCAGGTGCTTGGTGACGTGCGTGATCTCCTGGGCGACCACCCCGATCTCTGTCATCGCGCTCTCGGTGCGGGACTTGCCCAGATCCTCCGCCAGGGCGCGGGCCAGGCGCGGCTCCTCG
>JAAZLF010000205.1 GCA_012799425.1 Actinomycetales bacterium
CCAGCAGTGGGCGCTGCCCTACGGCCGCTCCACGCCGCTGTTCTACTACAACAAGGACCACTTCGCCGAGGCCGGGCTGCCCGACCGCGCTCCCGAGACCTGGGAGGAGTTCGAGGAGTGGGCCCCGCAGCTCACCCAGGGCGAGACCGCCTATATGTACCCCGACCTGGCCGGGTATGCGGGCTGGACCCTGCAGAACGTGCTGTGGGGCCACGGCGCCGCATGGTCCGAGGAGTGGAGCATCACCTGCGCCGAGCCGGCCGCCGTCGAGGCCATGCAGTGGGTCCAGGACTCCGTGTTCTCCAAGGGCTGGGCCCAGGTCGCCTCGAGCGACTCGGCCGACACCTTCGCCGCGGGCGTGTGCTCCTCGACGATCGCCTCGACCGGCTCGCTGGTGGGCGTGCTCGAGTCGGCGACCTTCGACGTGGGCGTCGGTTTCCTGCCCGGCGGCTCCGTGGACGGCCCGGTGTGCCCCACCGGCGGTGCGGGCCTGGGCATCCCCGCTGCGGCCAGCAAGGAGGAGCAGCTGGCCGGCGCCATGCTGCTGGAGTTCATGGGGCGCCCTGAGAGCACCGTGGCCTTCTCCGCTGCGACCGGCTACATGCCGATCCGCAAGAGCGCGGATCTCTCCGAGCTCACCGACCAGACCCCGGAGATCCAGATCGCCGTGGACCAGCTCGATGTGACCAAGCCGCAGGATTTCGCGCGCGTGTTCCTGCCCGGCGCGGACCAGGAGATGGCCGAGGCGATCGCCTCGATCGTCACCGAGGAGGGCGATGTCCAGGCCGCGATGGACGGTCTCAAGGAGACCCTCGAGGGGATCTACACCAAGGAGATCGAGCCCAAGCTCGAGGGCTGAGCGCGGGACGCGGGGCGGGGCCGGTGCGCCGGCCCCGCCCCGTGGCGCGTCAGGAGCGCTGCATCCGCGCCAGCGAGTGCACGATGTCGCGTGTGGCCGGGTAGAGCTCGCGGTACAGGCCGTAGAGCTCGTCGTAGCGTGCGCGGTGCGCCGGATCGGGCACGCAGCGGTGGTCGGCGCGGTTCCAGGTGGTGGTGTCGGTGCCGTGCGCGAGCTGCGCGGCCATCATCGCCCCGCCGTAGGAGGCGCCGACGGTGCGCTCCGGGATCTGCTGGGTCAGCCCGGTGACATCGGAGACGATCTGCGGCCACAGGTCGTGCTGCGCCCCGCCGCCCACGGCCATCACCCGGTCCAGCGGCAGGCCTGCGGATTCGAGCGTCTCCAGGTGGTGGCGCACTCCGTACGCGGCCGCTTCGAGCGCCGCGCGGTAGAGATCGCCGCGGGTGTGGGAGAGGGTGAGCCCCGCGACCACGCCACGGGCGGAGGCGTCGGAGACGGGTGAGCGCTCGCCGGAGAAGTAGGGGAGCATCACCAGGCCGTTCGCACCGGGCGGGCTCTGCGTCGCCTCGTCCAGCAGTGCGCTGAAGTCCTTCTCGCCGGTGAGGTCCCGCAGCCAGCCGGTGATGGCGCCGGAGGCGGCCATCCCTCCGGCCAGGGTGTAGGAGTCGGGGGTGATGCCTGCGGTGGGCCACATAGCGCGGCTGACGATCGGCTC
>JAAZLF010000206.1 GCA_012799425.1 Actinomycetales bacterium
GACCGGCATCGGCGGCTTCCCCCAGTCCACGGTGCGCCGCTCCGCCTGGACCCGGCACGGCATCCACTTCGTGGGCCCCTCCCCGAAGGATGCCCGCCGCCACAACGCCCTGCTGGCCCCGCTGCAGGATCCGCCGCCCCGCTCGGTCGACAGGCGCTGGGTATGGTTCGCCGGCACCGGCCCCACGCCGCCCGAGCAGGTCACGGCCCGGATCGCCCAGGCCGCCGGAGCCAGCGGTGCTGACCCGCTCGCCCGGGCCACCGCGGCCGCCCCGGTGCGCGCGCTCAGCGGAAGCCCCGCCGACGCCGCCGCCCACCTCCCCGGCCTGCGCTGAGGGCTGGGCCGGCCACCCCGTCTCTCTCTTTCGCCCGTTGCCGCTCGCCTTGGCCGTCGCGTCCCTCTTCGCTCGTTGCCGCTCGCCTTGGCCGTCGCGTCCCTCTTCGACCGTCGCGTCCCTTTGACCGTTGCGCTCCTCTTTAGCCGTCGCGTCCCTTTGACCGTTGCGTAGTTGGCGCTCTGGATGCTGAGAACGCCAACTGCGCAACGGTCGGGCTCCGGAACGCCAACTTCGCAACGGTCGGCAGAGGAAGCCCGGCGGAAGCGCGGAGGAAGCCCGGCGGAATCTGGCGCTCTCCGGCGGGATCGTCACGATCTCTCGCCCCCAGCTGATGTGCCGGGTCGCCATCCTCGGGCCCGAAGCTCCTCGCGCAGGATGCGGATGGCCGGCGCGCACCCCTGGCGGAGGTCGTCCCTGTAGAGCCGGATCTCGGTGAACCCTGCCGACTTCACGGCGCGTGCCCGCCGGATGTCGCGCGCGACCTGCTGGGGATCGTTGTGTCCCGTCCCTTCGTACTCCGCGCACAGCCTGAACTGTGGCCATTGGAAGTCCGGGGAATGCCCGGCCTCGTTGAGCGGGTCGCGAATCGGCACATTGATCTGAGGCTCCGGGAGTCCGGCGTCCAGGAAGGCGAGACGAAGCGTCGTCTCCGTCGGGGAGTCGGCTCCCACTCGCATCCGGTCGAGTGCCGCACGGAGCACGGCGGCGTGCCTCCCCGTGGCGGCATCGCGGAGCTCGGCCCGGGTGCACCAGGGCTGCTTCCGCCCCTCGAGGCCCGGACGGGGGATGCGGAGCAGGTGGTCTCCGGCGGCGATCAGCGCGGAGGGTGACAGATGCACGGCGAGATCTCTCCAGGTTCGAGCCCGGGTGGTCATCGGCATCGCAGAGGTGAGACCGCTGGGGATGTGGTGGTAGCGCCCCGAGTCGATGTCTGCTGAGGTCAGGCACAGCTCGTGCCAGCGGATGACGCCGTCGGAGCGTCCCCGCGCACGGAGGCTTGCGACCTCCACGGGGATCTCGGGGCTCCAGCTCTCGAGGTGACGGGTGAGCGGGATCTTCAGCAGCCGCGCCGCGGAGAGGCCGACGATCACCAGGTCGGGATCGTGGCGACAGAGCGCTCCCGCGATGTGCACCTCCTCGAGCGGTGCGTCTCGGCGCGCGTAGAGCCCGCGGCGGAGCCGGCGAAGGTCGGGCCTGCGCAGGCGATCAGCGGGGACCCCGGCGCGCAGAGCCTCGGCCCGGGAGAACACGGGCCAGGGGAGCGCTGCGGGGAGCTCGGCGGGACGGCGGACCATTCCCACAGCATGCGCGCGTCGGCGAAGACCCCCGCAGTTATCCACAGTGCCCAGCTCAGCGCCGGGGTGGTGAGGATGAGGAATGGGGAGGAGAAGTGGGATGGCGAGGAGAAGTGGGATGGCGAGGAGAGGAGTGGGATGGTGAGGGGCGCCTGCCGAGGGAGAGGAGGCGGGGCGGCCCGCCCCAGCGCGGCCGACCGTTGCGAAGTGGGTGTTCAGGCCGTTGACCGTTGCACAGTGGGCGCTTCGATCGTCGAGCGCTGCACAGTTGGTGTTACCAGGGCTCAGAACGCCGACTGTGCAACGGTCGAGCGGAATCGTGCCCGTGGAATCGCCCAGCGCTCAGGCCCCAGTGCCCGGCCCCAGGCCCAGGCCCCGGTACCCAACCCCCAGCCCCCGGCGATCAGCGCCCAGCGTCCAGCCCCCAGCGCTCAGGCCCCAGCGTCCAGCCCCCGGTGATCAGGCCCCAACCCCCAGCCCCCGGCGATCAGCCCGCGGCGCCGCCGGCGTCGGAGGCCTCGCCCTCGGGCGGGGCGATGGTCATGTCGGTGACCCGCCAGCGCTCACCGTCCCAGGCGACCGTCGCGATGATCTGCCCGGTCACCTCGTCGAGACGGTTGGCCTGCAGCGACGGGTTGTCCACCAGGATCGACTCCTCCTGCGTGAACTGTGCGACGACGGTGCCCGTGGCGGGCGGCTCGCCGGTCCCTTCGAAGGAGGTGGAGTGCACGGTGAAGGCACCGTCCACGAGGTAGCCGTCCTGCGCGGCGAGCGTTTCCGCATTGCCGAGGAAGCGCACGCACACCTCGCAGTTCGTATCCACCGAGCCCTCCCACACGGAGACATCGCCGCTGCTCATCATGTAGTCGTAGGACTCGAGCAGATAGGTGAGCGTGGCCTCGGCGCCCGCGCCGTCCTGCTCGGTGAGGCCGGCAGGCTCCTCGGGACGGGGCAGCTCGGGGCGCGGCGGCTGGTCGGCGGGGTCCGCCGTCGGCCGGTTCTCCGGGTTCTCGACCGCCTGCTCCTCGGGTTCGGGGCCCAGCAGCTGGCTGAGCCCCACCGCGCCCAGAGGGACCACCAGCAGGAGGGCGAGGGCGATGACGATGAGGCGTTGGACGGGACGATTCACGGGCCCCACGGTAGACGACGCGCCTGCGTGCGGTCCCTGCTCCCGCGCTTGCCCCCGGCCCGCGGCCTCGCCCCCGGCCCCCGGTGCACCCGGCCTCCGGCCCGCGGCCTCGCCCCCGGCGTCGCCCCCGGCGCCCCAGGCCCGCACACCC
>JAAZLF010000207.1 GCA_012799425.1 Actinomycetales bacterium
GACGGGCTGCGGCTGGATGCCGTGCACGAGCTGCGGGACGACTCCGGCCGGCACTACCTCGCCGAGCTCGCCGACACGGTCGCGGGCTGGAGCGAGGCGGTGGGCCGGCCGCTGACCCTGATCGCGGAATCCGATCGGAACCAGCCCGCCACGGTCTCCCCCACCTTCGCGGACGGCCTGGGCATGGACATGCAGTGGGCCGATGACGTCCACCATGGGGTGCACGCCTGGATCACGGGCGAGCGCGCGGGCTACTACGGGGACTTCGGCAGCGCTGAGGCCCTCGCGACCGTGCTGGAGCGGGTCTTCCTCCATGCAGGCACCTTCTCCACCTTCCGTGGACGGAGCTGGGGCGCGCCGGTGGATCTCGCCTCACCGCATTATGACGGGCACTCCTTCGTGACGTTCCTGCAGAACCATGATCAGGTCGGGAACCGTGCCGCCGGGGACCGGATCCACGCCGGCCTCGAGCCCGGCCGGCATGCCGCCGCGATCGCGCTGATCCTGCTGGGCCCGGGCACGCCGATGCTCTTCCAGGGCGAGGAGTGGGCCGCCTCGAGCGCCTTCGCGTTCTTCACCGACCATGACGGGGAGCTGGGAGAGCTGGTCAGCACCGGGAGGGCGCGGGAGTTCGCCGCCATGGGCTGGGACCAGACGGTGCCCGACCCGCAGGCGCGTTCGACCTTCGAGTCCTCCCTCCTGTGCTGGGAGGAGCGGGGGCAGGGGGCGCATGCGCGGATGCTTCAGTGGTACCGCACGTTGATCGGCCTGCGGCGCGAGCAGGCGGACCTCCGCGATCCGAACCTGCAGCGCACCTCGCTCGAGGTGCTCGCCGAGGAGACGGTGCTGCTGCATCGTGGAGGGCTCGCCGTGCTCGCGCATCGCGGGCCGGGCCCGACGGCGGACGGCCCGCACGCCGCCGAGGTGCTGGCGGCCTTCGGGGATCTCGAGCAGACGGCCGACGGCGCGCTCGCGCTGCGCGGTCCCGGTGCGGCGGTGCTGCGGCCGGCTCTCGACAGCTGAGATCGGCCGCGGGCGACCGCGAGGCCCTCAGGAGGCGGCGCCGGCCCCTTCCGTGCGCAGCAGGGCGCGTCCGTCGTTCGCGAGCGAGGCGAGGCGGGACAGGGAGCGCAGGTACTTCTTGCGATAGCCGCTGCGCAGCAGCTCTTCGGAGAACAGGTCGTCCAGGACCGACGCCGCGGAGCCTTCGTCCTCGTCCTCCGCGCCGAGGGAGACGAGCATGGGCACCTCACGGTCGTACAGGCGGTCCACCAGCACCACGAAGCGCAGCGCGTCGTGGTGATGCCTCAGACCGTGCATCCCGGTCAGGTGCGCGGCCCGGACCTCATCGATCAGTGCGCCGTACCGGGAGGGATGGACCGTGCTCAGGTGCGCCAGGAGCGGGTCGAAGCGGTCGAGGGTCGAGTCCTGCATCGACTCGGCGTGCTCGCTGACCTCGGCCTCGGGAAGGGTTCGGATCTCGGTGACGCCGTCGCGTCGGCGGTAGTCCTCGCCGTCGATCCGCAGCACCTGGAACCGCTCGGCCATCGCCTGGATCTCGCGCAGGAAGTCCTGGGCGGCGAAGCGGCCCTCCCCGAGAGCATCGGGCAGCGTGTTGGACGTCGCGACGATCGCGACGCCCCGGTCGGACAGCTCCCGGATCAGGCGCGTCATCAGCAGGGTGTCGCCGGGGTCGTCGAGCTCGAACTCGTCGATGCACACCAGCTGCGACTCCCCCAGCAGGTCGACCGCCTTCTGGAAGCCGAGGGCCCCCACCAGGTCGGTGTACTCCACGAAGGTGCCGTAGACGCGCGTGCCCTCGATCTCGTGGAAGAGGGAGGTGAGCAGGTGGGTCTTGCCCACGCCGAAGCCGCCGTCGAGGTAGATGCCTCGAGCCGGCTCACTCTTTCGCCGCAGCCGAGACAGCAGCCCTCCCCGGGGGCGACCGAGCTGGGCCGCGAACTCGGTGATCCGCTGCTTGGCCTCCTCCTGGGAGGGGTGCGCGGGGTCGGGGACGTAGTTGTGCAGCCGCGCGTCGGCGAACCGCGGCGGCGGCACCAGGTCCGCGAGCAGGCGCTCGAGGGACGGTTCGGGCCGGCGGTCGCTCAGTGCATCGGTCACGCCGGTCAGTGTAGGGGGCCGTGCACCGGTGTCGCGGGTTCGACCGGGGCCCCGCGCGTGCGCGATGATCGAGGCCACATCACCGCATCCCACTCCCGGACGCTTCAGAAAGGCACCCCATGCACCTGCTGATGCGCGACGGCGTCCTGCTGTCCGCACCGCTGCCCGTGTCCGCCGATGCCGAGGGGGCCGGGCTGGTCGCGGATCTCTATGCCGTCACCCCGCCGGCCGCGGGAGGCGCTCACGTGCGGGCCATGATGAACACCACGCTCGACGGCGCGATCGTCGGGGCCGACGGGACCAGCGGCACGCTGCGCAACCCGGACGACTCCTTCGTCTTCGACGTGCTGCGCGCCCTGACGGATGTGGTGCTGGTCGGTGCTTCGACGGTGCGCACCGAGGACTATCGGCGCCCGCTGGGCCGCAGCGATCTGCTGTCCCCCTCACGCCGGCCCGGCGGAGCGGACCGTCCGGCCCTGGCGGTCTGGTCACGCAGCGGCGAACTGCCGGAGACGATCGAGCCCGACTGGCCGACGTATCTGATCACTCCTCCCCTCGGCGCCCGGCGGGCCGCCGAGCGCTCGGGTCTGCCCGAGGCGCAGGTGATCATCGCCGAGACGGCGACCGCGGCCGTGCAGGGGCTGGTGGACCGCGGACTGCGCGCGATCCAGGCGGAGGGCGGCCCATCGGCGCTGGGTCGCCTGGCTGCGGCGGGGCTCCTCGATGAGCTGTGCTTCTCCACGACCCATCGCAGCGTGGGCGGGGGCTCCCCGCGCGTGCTGCACGGCGCACCCCATGAGCAGTCCTGGCGTCCCAGCTCGCTGCTGGTCGGGCGGCACGCCACGATCGCCCGTCACGTCCGCGCGTGAGCACGCGGCAGGCATCTCAGAGACGCAGCCCGATGGACCCCTCGAGGGCACGGGAGGCCGGGTCCCGCACCGGCACCTCGATGGCCTCGACGGTCTCGTCGAGGTCGAGCGTCGCCACCAGGTAATCGGCGAGCAGGCGCTCGTAGCGGACCGGATCGCGGTTCCACTCCCGGGTGTGGGAGGCCCCCTCGAAGGGCACGAACTCGATGAGATCGGGGCGCATCGAGGCGAGCTGCCGGCTGGGCTCCGGAGGGACGGTCTCGTCATCGAGCGCATGGAACAGCAGCGTGGGGTGGTCGAGGTGCTCCGCGTAGTACGGCGGGGTCATCTCGTGCAGCGCGAGCGGCTCGTGCAGGCGCACCATCCGGGCACCGAACTGGGAGGTCATCATCCACAGGGCCAGCTGCCGCATCGGAGCCGGGGCCCGCAGCGAGGTGGCGTGATGGATCAGGATGTCCTGCCAGTCGACGGCCGGGGAGTCCAGCACCAGCGCGGCGATGCGGTCCCGGTGGGACGAGCGCACCGAGGTCCGCAGCGCGATCCCGCCTCCCATCGACCAGCCCACCAGCACGATGCGGCGGGCGCCGCGAGCGATCGCCGCCTCGATCGCGGCCTCGGTGTCCTCCCACTCGGCAGAGCCCAGATGGTGCATGCGATCCGCGGAGGCCGGAGCCCCGACGTCGTTGCGGTAGGTGATGGCGAGACTCGTCAGGCCCAGCCGGTGCAGCAGCGGGATCACGCGC
>JAAZLF010000208.1 GCA_012799425.1 Actinomycetales bacterium
AGGTTCGAGACGATCCGCACGTCGGAGATGTCCGGGACCGATCGCAGCACGCTGGGGTCCTCGCCCAGCAGTGCCGCGACCATCGCCTTCGAGACCAGGTTCTTCGCCCCGCGAACGGTGATCTCACCGTCCAGAGGGCGTCCTCCGCGCACATGGAATGTCGAACTCATGGTGTCCTTGCCTCGGCGGTCGGGCGTCCTGGACGCCCCTCTCTGACCGGGTCACCATACCGGAGCGACCTGCTCAGGGACGGGCAGCCCCCGCGCCGTCAATGGGAGTCGGCGGTCCGGGCCGGGAGCGTCTTGGGCATCCAGGAGGGGCGCTTCGCCTCGAAGTCCGTGATGTCCTGCTCATGACGCAGGGTCAGGCCGATGTCGTCCAGTCCCTCCATCAGGCGCCAGCGCGTGTAGTCGTCGATCTCGAAGCGGAAGGTCGCCTCGCCCGCATGGGCCTGGCGGTTCTCCAGATCCACGGTCACCTCCGTGCCCGGGTTCTCCTCGAGGATCTTCCACAGCTGCTCGAGATCATCCTGCGAGAGGATCCCGGCGACCAGGCCCTGCTTGCCGGAGTTGCCGCGGAAGATCTCCGCGAAGCGGGTGGACAGCACCGCCTTGAAGCCGTAGTCGCGCAGCGCCCAGACGGCGTGCTCGCGGGAGGAGCCGGTGCCGAAGTCGGGGCCGGCCACGAGCACGGAGCCCTTGGCGTAGGCGGGCTGGTTCAGCACGAACTCGGGATCGTTGGTGCGCCAGGCGTGGAACAGGCCGTCGTCGAAGCCGGTCTTGGTGACCCGCTTGAGGTAGACCGCGGGGATGATCTGGTCGGTGTCGACGTTGCTGCGGCGCAGCGGGACGCCGATGCCGGTGTGGGTGGTGAAGGCTTCCATGGGGATGCTCCTGGGTTCTGGGGGCAGCGGCGCTCAGGCGACCGGCTGCAGGTCCGACGGGGAGGACAGCGTGCCGCGCACCGCGGTCGCGGCGGCGACCACGGGCGAGACCAGGTGGGTGCGCCCACCCTTGCCCTGCCGTCCCTCGAAGTTGCGGTTGGAGGTCGACGCGGCACGCTCGCCGGGCTGCAGCTGATCCGGGTTCATGCCCAGGCACATCGAGCAGCCGGCCTGGCGCCACTCGGCACCGAAGCCCAGGAGGACCTTGTCCAGACCCTCCTGCTCCGCCTGGAGCCGCACCCGTGCCGACCCGGGGACCACCAGCACGCGCACGTCGGGGTGCTTGGTCTGCCCCTCGAGCACGGAGGCGAAGGCGCGCAGGTCCTCGATGCGCCCGTTGGTGCACGAGCCCATGAAGACGGTGTCGACCTTGATGTCCTTCAGCGGGGTGCCGGGGACCAGGTCCATGTACTCCAGCGCGCGCTCGGCGGCGTTGCGGGCGCTGTCGTCGGTGAAGTCCTCGGGAGCGGGGACCGCTGCGGACAGCGGGAGTCCCTGGCCGGGGTTGGTGCCCCAGGTGACGAACGGCTCGAGCTCATCGGCGTCGATGACGACCTCGGCGTCGAAGGTCGCGTCATCGTCGGTGCGCAGCGTCTTCCAGTGCTCGACGGCCTCGTCCCACTGCTCGCCCTGCGGCGCGTGAGGGCGGCCCTTGACGTACTCGAAGGTGGTCTCGTCCGGCGCGATCATGCCCGCGCGGGCGCCCGCCTCGATGGACATGTTGCAGATCGTCATCCGCCCCTCCATGGAGAGCTCGCGGATCGCCTCGCCACGGTACTCGAGCACATAGCCCGCGCCGCCGCCGGTGCCGATCTTCGCGATCACGGCCAGGATGATGTCCTTCGCGGTCACGCCGGGCTTGAGGGAGCCGGTGACGGTGATCGCCATGGTCTTGAACGGGGTCAGCGGCAGGGTCTGGGTGGCCAGCACGTGCTCGACCTCGGAGGTGCCGATGCCGAAGGCCAGCGCCCCGAAGGCGCCGTGCGTGGACGTGTGCGAGTCGCCGCAGACCACGGTGATGCCGGGCATGGTCAGGCCGAGCTGAGGGCCGACGACGTGGACGATGCCCTGGTCCCTGTCGCCGAGCGAGTGGATGCGCACGCCGAATTCCTCGGCGTTGCGGCGCAGGGTGTCGATCTGGGTGCGAGAGGTGATGTCCGCGATCGGCTTGTCGATGTCGATCGTGGGCGTGTTGTGGTCCTCGGTCGCGATCGTCTGGTCGATGCGGCGCGGGAGGCGGCCTTCCTGGCGGAGGCCATCGAAGGCCTGCGGGCTGGTCACCTCGTGGAGGAGCTGGAGGTCGATGTACAGCAGGTCCGGTTCGCCGTTCTCTCCACGGCGGACCACGTGATCCGCCCAGACCTTCTCCGCGAGGGTCCCCGCCATGTCGATCCTTCCCTGCGCCCGTGATGGGGACGCGTTCCTGAATGCTGAGATGCGCTCGGGG